>QMMS01000544.1 GCA_003647375.1 Deltaproteobacteria bacterium | reverse complement strand
TTTACGGCTCGGACAACCCCGACGCGCTGCGGGGGCTTTACCTTGATGGTGTAGTAATCGACGAATTTGGAGACTGCCGCCCTAACTTATGGCATGAGGTTGTACTCCCCACCCTCGCAGACCGTAAGGGTTGGGCCGTCTTCATTGGAACGCCGCGCGGTCACAACGCTTTCCACGCTATTAACGAACTCGCTAAAGGAAGCGACGACTGGTTCCAAAAAACATTAAAAGCGTCCGAGTCGGGTATTGTTGACGACGCCGAACTTATGGCAATGCGCGAGCAGATGTCAGAAGACCAGTATGCTGCCGAGCTTGAATGCTCATTCGACGCCGCCGTGCTGGGTACCTACTACGCCCAGATTATCGAGAAACTGGAAAAACAGGGGCACATGTCCAAGTCCAACCTCTACGACCCTGAGTTTCCTGTCAACGCCGCAGCAGACCTTGGTTTTAGTGACTCCACCGCGTTCTGGTTCTGGCAGCACCGCCCAGACGGTATCGCAATGATCGACCACCACGAGGCGCAGGGTCAGCCCCTGCAATACTACTTCGACCTACTTGACGGTTTAAACTACACCTATGAAACAATCTGGCTACCCCACGACGCCCGCGCAAAGACCCTCCAGACTGGGCGATCAACTGTCGAGCAGTTCATCGAACAGGATTTTCCTGTCCGTATCGTCCCGCAACTCTCTGTTCAGCAGGGTATCGACGCGGCCCGCCTCGTACTGCCACACGTACATTTCGACAAACAGAACACGCTCGCAGGGGTAGAAGCCCTCCGCGCCTACCGCCGGCAGTACAACCAGCTCACCAAGAGCTTCGCCGACAAGCCGCTGCACGACTGGGCATCCGATTCGTCCGATGCGTTCAGGTATCTCTCACTGGTCGCCAGAACGAGTTTAAACATACCTGCTAACGATAACCCTGAAAAAGATGCTATTATCAAACCACTGGGATACACGCTAGACCAACTGTTTGAAGATAACGAACATAAAAAGTCAGTCCACGAAACACTACGGATTTAGATATGACAGCTAACCAGACCGCCCCGCTAGAGTCCCGTAAGGACTTCAAGAAAACCCCCAAAGGGCAGTACGAATATTGGGAGACTGAACTCAAGGCGGCGCAGAAGACCCTCAAACCGTGGCAGAAGCAGGGCGATAAGATCGTCCAGCGGTATGTAGACCAGCGCGACGGGGCCAACAGCGCCCACAGCACCAACGACTATTCCAAGGTGTTCCGTTTAAACATGTTTAACTCCAACGTCACCACCATGCAGTCGATGCTCTATGGCCGGCTACCGAAGGTGGACGTCTCCCGTAAGAACGCGATTGCTGACGACGACCCCGCCCGCGTGGCGGCGGAAGCGATGGAAAGGATGCTGAACCTCGATATCGAGGATAACGGCGAAGAATACGACGCCATGCTCCGTGCTACCCTCCAAGATCGGCTCCTGTCCGGTCTGGGCTGCGCTAGGGTGCGTTATGAGGTCGAAACAGAGCAAGTGGCTACCCTAGCATCATCTGACGGAGAACTCGTCTCAAAAGACGCTTCTGAACAGCGTGTGACGCATGAAGCGGCCCCCATCGACTACTACTACTGGGGCGATGTGCTGTGGGGCTGGGCCAGAACCTTCTCCAAAGTACCGTGGATCGGTTTTCGGTCGTATCTGGACAAAGACGAGATGCAAAAACGCTTCGGCAAAGACGCCGCCGAGGGTGTGCAGTACAAGAAACAGAAAATCACCTCGAACGAGGAGTCCACCGAAGACCCCGACAAAGATTCCGCATGGATGAAAGCTGAAATCTGGGAGATATGGGACAAAAACACCAAAAAAGTCACATGGTTTAGCTTCGGCTACGATAAAACGATCGAAACCAAACCCGACCCGCTCCAGTTGTCCGGTTTTTACCCCTGCCCACCGTTCTTCATGGCGAACCAGACCACCACGCTGTATAAACCAACCCCCGACTACCATCTGGCGCAAGATTTATACAACGAAATTGACATCCTCCAAACTCGTATCTCGATCCTCACCGAAGCGGTGAAGGTAATCGGCGTTTATGACGCCGAAGCGGACGGAATCAAGCGGATGTTTAAGGAAGGCGTCGAGAACGACCTCATTCCGGTCGATAACTGGGCCTTATTCGCTGAAAAAGGCGGTATTCAGGGCCAGATCGACTGGGTGCCTATAGAGGCCATTACCAACGCCCTCGACCGGCTCAGGTCATTGCGTGACGAAGACATTGGCTTGCTACAGCAGATCACCGGCATGGCCGATGTGATGCGCGGCTCGCTCGACAACCAGTACGAGGGTGTGGGCCAGTCAGAAATCAAAGCCAAGTTCGGTTCGATCAGGATTCAGTCGCTACAAGACGAGTTTGCCGTATTCGTCGGTAACTTGATGCAGATTAAGGCTGAGATTATCGCGCGGCACTTCTCGCCCGAGACAATCGCCAAGCAGTCGGCCATGCAATTCACACCCGACCGCGAGTTACTGCCACAAGCGATCCAGCTCATCAAGAACCCCGACGAGGCGAAGCTCCGCATATCTATCAAGGCCGAGTCACTGGCGATGTTGGACTACGCCCAGCTCAAAGAGGAGCGCGTACAGTATTTAAACGGCCTCTCGACCTTTCTACAGGCCGCAGCACCGCTGATACAGCAAGACCCCCGCGCGCTGCCGTTTCTGCTGGAAATGCTCAAGTGGGCGATGGCAGGGTTTAAAGGCTCGTCTGAAATCGAGGGCGTACTCGACAAGGCCATCGAAGCGATGCGCCAAGCACCGCCCAAGGACGATAAGCCGTCACCCGAGCAGGAGCGTGGTCAGGTGCAGATTCAGCTTGAGAAAATGCGCGCAGAGGCCAAGCAGCAGGAGATGCAATTCAAGGCCCAGTCCGACCAGCAGCTCAGGCAGCAGGACATGCAGGCCGATATCGCGACCCGCAACGCAGAGATGCAATTCGATATGCAGAAAGAGGAGCATAAAGGCAACGTCGAAATGCAGATCATGGCCGCCAAGCTCCAATCTGACGTCCAGACCGAATTACTCACCTCTCAGATCAACGCGGAGCAGAACGACCGCGCCGTGCAGGGTGAGATTGAGAAAGAGGTCATCAAACAGCGCGGTGAGATAGAAAAGCTGAAAATCACCAAAATGGCCGATGCGGGCATCAAAATAATGGAAAAAGAGGCCGATATGACCATGAAGGGCGCAGAAT
>QMMS01000543.1 GCA_003647375.1 Deltaproteobacteria bacterium | reverse complement strand
TTAGCGAAATAATCTTTAACCCGTTCAGTAGGAATAACTTCTTCTTTAAATGTATACGCACCAGATTTATTTGACCTTGCCATTCTGATCACCTTTGCAAAATCTTTTCCTGAGCTCTGTAAACTAGCAACAACTTTCTTAGCCATAATTCAAATTATTTAATTTCTCTGTGAACTGTCATTTTTTTCAGGATCGGGTTGTACTTTTTCAACTCCATCCTATCAGGAGTATTCTTTTTGTTCTTTGTAGTAATATACCTAGAAGTACCCGGCATCCCACTCTTCTTATGCTCAGTACATTCTAATATAACTTGTATCCTCGCATCTTTCGTCTTTTTCGCCATTGTTTAACGCTTTTAATTTTGGTCGGCAAAAATACCAACTTTCTGAATATTATCCTAACTAATCAATAAAATTTTTGCTAATTTATAATCGATTGAATATAAGGCTTTAAGCCTGAGAAAAAGAATTCTACAGCGATCACCATTACAATCAGCCATCAACTTCATCATTATTTTATTGCCTTTATCTCCGATGAATTTAGTGATGCCGACAGCCCCAATAAAAACAAGCAGAACAACGATTAGTACCAAAACAATCGAAAGGATCACCATAGCTTTTGATGTATAATCATTCGCGTCACCCATAAGTACTATTGCATTGGTAATCGCTCCGGGACCTGCAATCATTGGGATACCGAGCGGCGTGATCGATATATCATCAGCATATTGCTCTGCTTCCAGCTTTGTCATTTTAATTCGACTAAGTCTTGCGTTCAACATATCAAATCCTATAAAGAAGAAGAGTATTCCACCTACGACTTTTAATCCCGCCACGGAAATTCCGAAAAAGTCAAATAGATATCTACCCAAAATCGCAAAAAGAATTAACGCGAATGCTGCTGTTAACACCGCTTTGATTGCAGTGTTTCTTCGCTCCTTTTTAGTCAGGTCGTTCGTCATTGTGAGGAATACCGGCATTGTACCAATTGGATTCATCAAAGTAAAAAAGGAGGTAAAATAGAGTAAAATTATTGTTAGCTGATCCATTCGCCTGGTTATTGGTTATTGCCCGCCCGGACAAACGTCCTTTCGGACGGGGTTACTGATTAATGGTTATTTGTTTACAATTCCCTGATCTTTTGTTCAACAGTTTCAATTATCGCATCACGACAGGCTTTTGTTTTTTGCGCAATTTCTTCACCTCTTCTGATTAAGTCGCTGGTGAAGGCTTTGTCGGCAATTCCTGCTGCATTGATTTTTACATTCAGAAAAGCCCCTTCGACGGCAGTTAATACGCACAAAGCACCCACACCTGCATCAGATACAGAATTAGGATTGCCGTTTTCAGCCATAGCCCGCATTACTTCAATTGAACGGTAAGCTGTGTCCATTACTTTAAATGGAATTTCCATCGCATATTTTGATGCATCTTCAATTGCCTTTAATCTTGCCTTTTTCTCATCTTCAGATTTTTTCGGTAAGCCAAAGGCTTCCATTATTTTATTAAATGCATTGGTATCCTCGTCCACAAGATGCAACAGTTGATCTTTGTACAATTGTCCCTGGGCAGCCCAATCCGAGAACTCTTCCCAGCGATCGTCCCAGCCTCTTTTATGAGCTGACAAGTTTGCTACCATAGTTCCTAAGGACACACCTAAAGCGCCAACTGTGGCAGCAATTGATCCTCCACCTGGTGCTGGCGACTCGGAAGCAGTCTCATTGGCAAAACCTGTTATAGACATGTCAACCAGTTTATTTTTACCTTCCTCCAATAAGTATTCAATGATTCTTTCTTTCGGATCAAAAGGTTTCAGATCGTCAAGCCCCATCGACTTGATCGCTATTTTTATCAACTCATCGTTGTCAACACCAACTGATCTTTTTTGCTTGCGGAGGAAATACCGGCCTGCTTCAAGCATGGCTTCGAGTGGAATTAGCCCAACCAGTTCAGAGCCTGTTGCGCGAATACCCCTTGCTTCGGCTTTTTTCCAAACTTCGTCATATGCGATATGAACAGGTGTAACACTAATATTGGTTAAGTTCATACTGATCTGGGCAACACCATATTCTTCGATATACCAACCAATTCCTTTTACAGATTTTAACGAACCCGGAATCATTACCGGTTTGCCATTTTCATCTTTTACAATCTTGCCTGTTATTGGATTTCCTTCCCGCTTAACACGGCCTCTTTCCCGAACATCAAACGCAATGGCATTTGCCCTGCGTGTTGAAGTTGTATTCAGGTTTACATTAAATGCCACGAGAAAATCTCTTGCTCCAACAGCAGTTACACCAGAACCGGCTACACGGTCATTAAAAACATTCGGCCCGAAGTCAGGTTTCCATTCTTCGGTAGTAATACGTTCAGGCAGAGCTTCGTACTCTCCGGAGCGGCAATTGGCCAGGTTTCGGCGCACTTTAGTAAATGCAGCATTTTCATAACAAAAAACCGGGATTTCCAACTCCTCACCTATCCTTTTAGCTAGTTTTCGGGCATACTCAACTGTTTCTTCCATACTAATATTAGCAACAGGTACAAAAGGACAAACATCAGTTGCGCCAAAACGAGGATGCTCACCTTTGTGATGTCGCATATCAATCACCTCGGCAGCTTTTTTCATAGCCTGAAACGCAGCTTCAATAACTTCATCAGGAGTTCCAACAAATGTAACAACCGTTCTGTTGGTTGCAGCACCAGGGTCAACATCAAGTAATTTTACTCCTTCTATCTTTTCTATTTCATCAGTAATTTGTTTGATGACACTCATGTCAACACCTTCACTGAAATTAGGAACACATTCTATTAGTTGTTTCATACCAGGTTATTTGAAAGATTAAAAATGAAATGCAAAAGTAGCAAATGTGCTGATTATTTGAAATGAAAAAATTTAAAGAAAATAGCTGCTATCTTAATGATTAGTTTCTTCAGCTAACATTTTTAGTAAGTGAAGATCAAGTACCCTGACTGATTTACCTTCTAACTCGATTATGTTTTCTTTTTCCAGCTCACCGAGTACCCTGATCACAGTTTCATAAGTTGTGCCTGCAAGACTTGCAATGTCCTTTCGTGATGGTGTAAAATTCAATAAAGTATTGTCCTGCTTTTCAAAGCCAAATGAATCAACAATAGTTATTAATGCAGATGATACTTTTCCTTTTGCCGACATTACTGAATACATTTTAAGCAGGGAATTGCTGGCCCTTAGTTGATCGGCATAATATCCCAT
>QMMS01000542.1 GCA_003647375.1 Deltaproteobacteria bacterium | reverse complement strand
GTTATTCATGCGTGAATAATCCCCTCCCTCCCTCGCGGATCGTGAGTTGTCGGGTGTTGCTTGACGACCTTTTAAGCACATGTTAAATAAATAGTCCGTCCCAATATCCATCCTTATCCACACCTAAAAAAATGGGAGAAAAATGAGAAAAGCAAGCTGCTTGTTGGTTATTGCATTGTTGTTGATAGCCTTGCCGGCAATGGCTTTTGGGTGGGACAGCCAAAATGCACGGGAATCCCTCGCTGGCTTAGATGGAGTCAGGGTGCTGGTGGAAGTAGAACCACCCGATTTTCAAAGCGGTGGTTTTTCAGAATTCGGGCTAATTACAGGAACTAAAACTTCGAATGGCTGGTATCAAAGTTTTAAGTGATGAGGAATATGTTAAGGTCCCTGGTGGCCCATATCTTTATGTGTCTGTTGGTATACTTGGTCCCTCACCGTATGTCTACAATGTATCAATTGGAATGCGTCAAGTAACTACCTTACTAAGAAATTCTTCGGGACCTATTTATGCCACCACATGGGACGTTGGCTCATTGGGATTGACGAGCAATCTTATGAAAATACGATCGGTCGTAAAAGACAATATGGATAAATTTATAAACGCATGGTTATCAGTTAATCCAAAATAGAATATTTATTCACGCGTGAATCAGTTTAGGGACGCCCATAAAATTATAATTTTATGGGTGTCCCTAATTTCTAAAATAGTAGTTTCGAGTATTTTAGCTTGGCCGTCCTTGTTAAAATAAGGCGCATGAGAACAAGGTAAGTCATTCACACGATTTGATATTTTTCAGCACCCAAACCAATCACCATAGGCGCTTTTTGGCGAATGCCCGTCCAGATCCGGTTTTAAGATACTTTTCAAACGCAACAGCTTTCTCATCACTGGCAAAAGCACAATAGGTTATCAACTCCCAAGGTTTGTATTTGGCCGTATGGCTAGATTGGCCCATGTTATGGGCATTTATCCTTGATTTTAAATCTGATGATAGGCCGATGTAAGTCTGACCAGGATGAGGGATACTGCGGATCAGGTAGACATATTTCATTTAGATATCAAGCTGATCATGCTGGATTGGTTTTATTGATATGAATTAGCCCGCCTACGCTCATTCAAGCTTCGGCGCGCAGCCTTCGTCAAGGTTCCGGCTTGCCTGCCGAAGCCTTGGCGAAGGCTGGTGGAGGCGGCGGGAGTCGAACCCGCGTCCGAAAATATTCCACACTGATATCTACATGTTTAGCCTGAACTTGGGTATTCGCCTTTGCGAGTGCCTATCAGGCAAGATGCTCACAAGGCTATTCTGCTGGAAGTTCGCCGGTCATGTAGCAGAAATTCATGACCCGCTATCCTGCAAGTCGTCGCCCTATCCGGATTAGCAGGAATGGTCCGGTAGAACGCTAGCCTTAAGCGGCTAGGGCGTAATTATAATCGTCTGCGATTATCTTTAGTTCCCGTCGTTTTACGAGCAGACAGGAGCTCGACATGCAATCAGAGCTTCCTCATCCCCGTCGAAGCCGTTTCGCCCCCAATTTTTCAAAGATCTATAAAAGATGCGGAGCATCTTTTATTCTACGCGGCTGCGCCGCTATATGCGCAACCAATAATTATGCTTATATAATAATCAAGCATTACCTGAATGTCAATAAGAAGAAATGGTTATCCCCAAAGAATGTTGGTCTGAAATATATATAATAACAACAAGTTAAATAGCGGCGAAGCCCGCGTACACAAATAAAACCGATGGGGAATGAATCTGTTCTATCACCCCCATCGGTTTTATTTGTATTCTTTACGCTGACGGTCCAGATCCCGCTTTTGTTCGCGCTGGCGTATGCTAACCCGTTTGTCGTACTTGCGCTTGCCCTTGACCACGGCCAGGGTCAGTTTAGCCTTGCCGTTGAGAAAATACATGCGCAGCGGCACCAGGGAAAAACCCTTTTCGTTCACTTTGCCGTAAAGTTTCTTTATCTCTTTCTTGTTCAGCAGAAGTTTCCGCACCCTTAAGGGGTTGTGGTTGTCATAATAGGCGAACGGGTACGCCCCAATATGAATCTGGTACACGAATACCTCGCCGTTAGTGATTTTACCGTAGGAGTCCTTGAGGTTGGCCCTTCCTATGCGCAGGGATTTAACCTCCGTGCCCTTCAGCACCAGGCCGGCCTCGTAAGTGTCCTCGATGAAATAATCATGCCGGGCTTTTCTATTCTCGGCTATGATTTTTTTGTGACCTTCGGTCATTAAAAGATTTTCCTCTCGCCCGCTTTGCTTGAGCCCGCAGAGCTCTCAGAGGGTTTTTATTATATAGCAACGAAGTTGCGTATCATAAAAGCGCGGCACGCGCTTTTATTTGGGGTAGATGGTTGCAGAAATAATCTCCCCGTATTCTTTCTGGATCAGATCGTTCACGGCCTGGCACGTGGTTTGCTCAAGGACCTTCTGCAGGAATTTTTCCGCATCTGCCATACCGATGGAACGGATCATGTTTTTCATCACCGGAATGGACTGGGGATTCATGCTCAGTTCGTCCAGCCCCAGGCCCAAAAGCACGGGAAGGCTGAAGGGGTCGCCCGCCATCTCACCGCACATGAACAGCTGGATGCCTTCCTTTTTGGCGGCATCGGAAACAAACTTCAGCGTTCTCAGGATGGCCGGGTGCAGCGGGTTGTAAAGGTACGCCACTTCCCGGTTCCCCCGGTCCACCGCCATGGAATATTGAATCAGGTCATTGGTGCCGATACTGAAAAAATCGACCTCCCGGGCGATAACATCGGCCATCATGGCCAGGGAGGGCACTTCGATCATGACGCCCAACGGAACATTACGGTTGTACTCCTTGTCCTCGTTCTCAAGGCATTGTATGGCGTCTTCGATCAAGCTCTTGGCAACCATCAACTCATCATAGGTGGCCAGCATGGGCAGAAGAAGGCGCACCTCGCCATATACAGCTGCCCTCAAGATGGCCTTAAGCTGGGTTTTGAAGACATCCGGCCGTTTGAGGCAATAGCGGATGGCCCGCAGCCCCAGGGCGGGATTGATTTCAGTAACACCGGAATTGCGCATAAGGGCTTTGTCGCCGTTGATGTCCAGCGTCCGGATGGTGACCGGTTGTGTCTGCATGACGTCGAGGACATCTTTGTAATTTTCGAAAAGCTCGTTCTCCCCGGGGAACTCGGCACTGGCGAGGTATTGGAACTCGGTCCGGAAAAGGCCCACGCCCTCGCCGCCGTTGT
>QMMS01000541.1 GCA_003647375.1 Deltaproteobacteria bacterium | reverse complement strand
CATCAACCCACAGAGGCCCACTGGTTTTGGATTGTGTGAGGATAGAAATGCCGTGATTCTGAGGAAAAAATCTGTTGTTACCGCCTTTGAAAAGTCGCCATAGATCGTTTTTACGAAATGGACCAGACTGCTATCTCCCCTGAACAGCGGTGCGATGGAGGCGTCGATGCCCAGGAAGTGTTCGTTACCATCCAGAATCTCACAGATCTCAAGCCAGACAGCTTCCATGGCCGATAACCATGCTGCCAAATCTGCACATCCTTCAGACAGATCGGTGGGCTGAAGACCTATTGCAAAACCTGTGTGTTCGAAAGTCGCCGAGGGAAAAAACGGGCTGGATGGCCGATTATGGAATGTGTAAGTGAAATTAAATGTTTTTGCCGGCGCCTCCTTAATAATCCGCAGCAGCACGTCAACATGATTAGGGGTAACGCTATCCGTTAGATCAAGATTGAGTGACACGTTCCCTGCGTGAAGAAAGTCTGCTATCTGTTCCGTCAAAGACTCAAAATCCAATGTTCCGATGCTTAGATACAGTGAATCTTTATTTTCCCACTGGTGCAGTGCATTGATGCGTGTTTTATTGAAACAAACGCGTTTTGTCTGAACCAGATAACCGTGTTTGCTTAGTTTGCCTTCGATATTATTGAGCTGGTCCGGTATTCCCGTGATTGATGGATTCTCAGCAAACCAGCAAAGGCTTCTTATAATCTTATTCATGGTTTCCTTTTCGCACACGCACTCCAATGCTGCCTTTTTTTCCAGCAAAGAACAAGGATAGAATACCAAGCATGCTCGTGAACATGACTGTTTGACACCCGGAAAATTTTATAATACTTTCTCAGCTAATGAAAGAAATACTATTACTTGGAGATGTTCACGCAAATTATCCCGCCTTGAAAGCGATAGGCGACTACCTTCAGTTGGACCGATTCGAACGGATAATCAACACCGGCGACCTCACCGTTTACAGCACTTTTCCCAACGAAACCATCCACTGGTTTAGGAATCTTGAAGACAGAGCGATTTGCATATTGGGCAATACCGATAAACGAGTTTTGAAAATCTTGAAAGGCAAAAAGTTAAAAAAACCCAAAAAAAAAGAGAAACAGGTGATGTATTTCTGGACATGTGAAAATTTGTTCACTGAAAATATTGCCTACCTAAAATCGCTACACAAAAAGAATGAATTTGCCATCGATGGATCGCGCATCGGTGTGTTCCACGGAAGCTTAGATGATCCAAACGCTCAGCTGTTTCCCTCCACCCCGGATAGTCGATTCAGAAAATTAGCAAAAAACTCCCCTTATCATGTACAGATCATGGGACATTCACACGTTCCTTTTCACAAAGTGATCGCTGGTGTGCATTTCATTAATCCAGGCAGTGTGGGACGGATGTTCGATGGAGATCCACGGGCATCCTTCGCGATTCTTAAGGTGATATCGGGTGAGTTTGCTGTGGAACATTTTCGAATACCTTACCCGGTGGGAAATGTGATAAAGGGGTTGAAAAAAAATAAACTCCCTGATATTTATTGTAAGATGTTTCTATCCGGCAAAAAACTCAATTAGCCTTCGTATTCTACATTCCCAGTTGCTGCTGCACCATTTTTAAATATCGTCCATTACGGCGTAGCATTTTTCATGTATCCGGGGCTACTACTCTCAATTCACTGATTCATCCCGGGAGGAAACTGAAGACACGAGTATATTCCGTATCCTGTCAAATTAATTTAAAATTTCGAGTGGTTACCATCGCTCAAAGAAAAGGAGGAGGCGGTATGGAGAAAAAGAAGGTACACAAAGCTAAAACAAAAGAAGGAAACAAAACAAAAGCCAATAAAAAGATGGCAAGCAAGGATAATGTCATAAAGCTGGAAAAGGCATCCAAAAAAAAGGACAAGAAAAAAGATAAAAAGTTGAAAAGAAAACTGTCTGAGCATACGGCGTTAAAAAATATTGATAAAAAGCCTACTAAGAAACGAAAACCCGTTTGGGTAAAAGAATTTACATTATATTACGAGCAGGAACTCCACAAACTCCAGATAGAACTATTAAAACTGCAGAAGCAGGTAAGGAGTGAAGGGTTGCGGTTTTTAATGCTATTTGAAGGGCGTGATGCCGCCGGCAAAGGCGGCACGATCAAAAGAATTACGGAACATCTGAATCCTCGCGGCACACGCGTCGTGGCACTGCTGACCCCAAGTGACACTGAGAAGACGCAATGGTATTTTCAGAGATACATGCAACATCTTCCTTCGGCCGGTGAGATTGTACTGTTTGATCGCAGCTGGTATAACCGTGCCATGGTTGAGCCGGTTATGGATTTCTGTACCGATGAACAAAACAAGCGCTTTTTAAAAGATGTTCCCATGTTGGAAGAAATGTTGGTGAAGGATGGCATCAAAATGTTCAAGTTCTTTTTTTCCGTTTCAAAGGATGAGCAACTTCGCAGATTTGACTCCAGAGAGACAGACCTCCTAAAGCAGTATAAGATTTCACCCGTTGATAAAATGGCCCAGGAAATGTGGGACGATTATACCGTCAGAAAGTTCCAGATGCTGAATGAAACCAACAGAACGCTTGCTCCCTGGACCATCATTCGATCCGACAATAAGAAATTAGCACGCCTGAACTGTATCAAACATTTATTGTCCGAAATCGATTATAAAGATAAAATTCCAGTTAAAGAACTCCAGACCGATCCAAATATACTTATTTCTGGTATCGACGAAATTAGATTGATGGAAGATAATCTGTTGACACAAGTAGAGCTGCCTGGGTAACCGATGACGGGTATTATGATTGGTTGGTCTGCAATCTTCTCAACCTATAAAAAAGGAGGAGAACATGCCTGTTCAAGTGATCATCAAGCGAAAATTAATTATTGAAAAACCGGAAAAGATTTTTCCACTTTTCTCCGAATTACATTCACAAGCGATACAACAGCCGGGTTATATCGGTCGCGTAACTTTGAAAAATATTGACAAACCACAGGAGTACATGGTCATCAGCTCATGGGAAACGGCTGATGATTGGAGAACCTGGTTCCAGAGCAAAAAGCGTAGAGATATTCAAGGCCGAGTGGATTCTCTCATTGGCGAAAGAACCCATTACAGTATTTATAAGACCGTAACATACTAATAACCAAGGCAATCCAGTTCGCATAGCTGGATTGCCTTGGTTGTCTTTAACCTGAACTGAGCGATTTTTATCTCGATCTGCACCGATCTCTTGCGGAT
>QMMS01000540.1 GCA_003647375.1 Deltaproteobacteria bacterium | reverse complement strand
TTACTTCTGGATTATTATGAACTTCAATGGATAGTATCTCTGAGAATTCGCTTTCACCGCATTGGTTCATCGCCTTTACTTTGATATTTGCTTCACCCGTAAATTCGGCATTCCAACTTACAATTGCAGAGCTTGTGTCGCTTTCAAAATTTCCGGCAGTTGATGGTTCAAAAACCCATTCATAAGAGTATCCCTCCATAAAATCAGTTGTATATGCTGATTCTCCCGGATCAATACAAAATGAGGTTTCACCATCCGGGGTAGCCGGAGGTTCCGGTGCTGAAGTAATCTCAAGAAGCATACTATTTGAAGCGTCTCCATTATTTCCATACGCTGTTAGTGTAAGTGTTGATGTGCCCACTTCAATATCAGAAGCTCCGGGAGTATATACAGGGTTAATAATATTAACTGTATCAAATGTTCCGTCTCCGGATGTAGCCCATCCGAGGCTTAAATAATTTTCGGCTGAAGCCTGCGGTGCAAATGTTTCAGTATAACATATCTCTTCGTCTTCACCGGCGTTAGCTTCAGGTAACATAAGAGGGGGTAAAATAATATAATCCAATCTTGCGCGGTCACTGCCGCCAACTGTATTTGCGTCTTTATCATACTCCCATTTAAATGTATGTACACCTGTATTTACAGGAAAAACTGATCTTGACCATGCTACCTCTCCTGCCCATTTGCCCATTTCAACCCCATCAATATAAAAACTGAAATAGTCATAATTTGCTTCCGAAGAAACTTCTTTATAAAACGAAATGCTGTCATCAGCCCCAACCTCATAGGTTAGCACCAAAGATGTGGATTGATTATCAGATATTTGACCTGATTGACTGCAATAGATTCCTTCATAGGGAGTTTCATCGCTTATAGTCCAGTTTGCAACACCTTCAAATTCCCAGTTAATGTTATCGAAAGAATCACTTTCCCAATCTTCAACTATCAAACCAATACTAAGAGAAAGGTTTTTAGCATCTGAAAAAGTTCCGTTTGTCAATTCAAACAAACACCCAACAGAGCTGCCTATAGTAGCATCATCAGAAACGATTACGGTAAATATAGCTTGCTCAACACCTTCGGAGCTTATGTTTTCAATAAAATAATCCGAATTAACAATAGTAAGCAGTTCATTTGAAACTTCAAGGGTAACATCAACATCTGAAATCTCCACCTGTCCTGTATTGTTTACCAATATTATTAAATCAGCTGTTTCGCCCGGATCAAGTCGCCCGTTATTATTTCCTTCTGCTTCATCATTAACTATTAAGCTACCAAAAAGTGGGTTTGGTCCGTAGGTAACGATATTAAAACTGCTTGACCAGGTCTCGTTTCCGTCTGTTGATTCAACAATAAATTTGATATTTTCTGTTCCGGGAGTTCCCTCCGTAACATCAAAAGAGAAACCATCTGTAACCGTTTTATACTCTTCCGATGCAAAATCACCATAAGCTTCAGTATTGTCTGTAATATTAATATACGGAGAATCACTTATCAAAGTAACATTAACATCGGTATAGTTGTCATCACTTCCATTATATAATTCTACTGATAATGCAACACTTTCCCCAGATTCAATTTCGCCATTTCCATTCTCATCGTTTACCACATGACTGTAATAAACCGGACCAGGAGCGTTTGCTGTATTAACAGCTTCCAAAGCATCTACTCTGCCAGCTCCAAAAACATTATCTTTTCCCGGAGCTCCTAAATCCAATGATGTCGTTTCAAGAACATTTGTAAGTTCTTCAGGTGTAAGATTTGGGTTTTTTGATAAAATTAATGCCATTACTCCTGCAACACCAGGGGTTGCCATTGATGTACCACTTTTAACAGTATATCCGCTTGTATTAAATGCATCACATGATTTAACATCTACGCCGGGTGCTGATACATCCGGTCTTATCAAGCCCATTTCAGGATTAAACGGATAATCGTTATAGGGAGAAACGTCTTCCCAGGATGAAGGTCCGCGACTTGAAAAGCCTGCAATACCATCACTCGAATTTGTTGCTCCGATACACACAACGGCTGATATCCCTCCTGTTAAAGTCTGATCAGGATTTAACCACGGTGGCGGGCAATCTCCCGGTGTACGAACATCGTCAGGATTTGACGCACTACCACCTTCATTACCGGCTGCAATTGATGCAATAACACCGGCTGCAAGAGCATTATCTAAAGTACTTCTCCATGTAGCTCTGTCAGGATTCCAACTATGCATCCATCCTAACGACATTGAAATAACATCACCACCATGGTCTACTGTAAATTCTATAGCAGCCCAAACACCAGACTCCGATCCATCACCACCATCTGCTAAAACTTTTAATGCCATAATACTTGCATCCGGAGCCATTCCTGTTTGAGATCCCGCTGTTCCATCACCGGCAACTGTTCCAGCACAATGTGTTCCGTGTCCGTGTCCATCCATAGGGTTGTCATCGTTATTATAAAAATCCCAACCGTGGTTTGGGTAATCGTCATCTTCCCACATATGATCAGCAAGATCTAGGTGATCATAATTAACACCTGAGTCAATTACCGAAACAACAATGCCTTCTCCGGTAAACCCAAGTGCCCATACGTCGGGAGCATTAACCTTAAGTACATTATATGTTATTTCATCAATTCCCATAGCGGGGCCGGGACTGGCAGGTTCATTCATTAACAGGTTTCTCTCCTCGTCAATATCAATGCGGTCAATATCTGATCGCAATGCTAGCTCATAAATTACTTCTTCACTTGCCATACAGGTAATTACATTTGTAATCCAAAACCTATGAATGACCTTCGCTTCATTATAATATGACTTACTTTCAAGATAGTTTAACAGATCGGCTTGCGAATTTAGGCTAAACACTTTAAGTTCACTTTTTACAAGTTCTCTTCTTTGAGCCCGATCAAGTAGTGATAATTCACTCTTTAATGATTGAGTATTATACTGATCTTTCAACCTGATGTTAATTCTTATCAGGTCATCAGATCGTTGATCTATATATGCAATCAAATCGTTTGTTATTGGGTAATTCTGTGATTTTTCCTGCGCCATTATTGATAACGATATGAGCACGAAAAATAAAATAGTAAGGTTTTTCATTGATATAAAAGTTTGTGATAATTTGTTTAAATCCTGTTTAATAGGAGCCCAAATGTAATAATTATATAACATTCGATAAGGATAAGGGTTGCCTGATAATTACTTTTTAACATATGTACATTAATTTTTTTGTAAATTGGTCAT
>QMMS01000539.1 GCA_003647375.1 Deltaproteobacteria bacterium | reverse complement strand
GCGATTTTTATCTCGATCTGCACCGATCTCTTACGGATTGAGGGTTCGCAAACTCCATGTTCAAGACTTCCGTAGCTTCCTTTTCGGCATTTCCCATGGCATGCAAATAAATCTCAGTTGGGGTTCGGTTCCGGGACATGCCCCTCCGCTGAGGCGCCCGCTCAAACCTTTCATGGTTAGAACTCTATTCTCAATTAAGATCTATATAAAGGCCGAATTTAATAGATATGGTTCATTTATAGATCATTATTTTTCTTGACGCACAAGTGGTATGTTTGTATAATGGGTTATCAATAGATCGTATTCGTATAATATGAACTATTTGAAAATCAAAATAGGTGAGAAATGGCGAAACAGACTATCAGCACTTACTCTCGTATTACCCATCATGCTGCGACTCTGCTCGGCAAGCAAATTAGGATTGCTCGAAAGGAGCGCAAAATGACCACCCAGGACTTATCCGACCGCGCAGGAATATCACGTGGTTTACTTCAACGCATTGAGAAGGGTAATCTCAAATGCCAGATCGGGGCTGTGTTTGAAGTGGCGACCCTTGTGGGACTCAAATTGTTCGATGCCGATGAGTCAACATTGACCGCAAGGATCAGGCAAGCCGACGACAAAATTGCTCTGCTTCCGAAACATATTCACCCCAGCAAGAAGGTTGTAGACGATGATTTCTAACGAGAGCGGATACAGCGAAGCCTTCGTGTGGATTTGGCTGCCGGGTGCCACCAAGCCGGTTGTCGCAGGAAAGCTGATAACGGAGGCAGGCAAACTAATTTTCAACTACGGCAAAAGCTACTTGAACCGGAAAAATGCAATATCAATTTATGATGCTGAGCTACCCCTGAAGCCGGGTGTATTGCCTCTGCGGTCCGGCCTTGCTATGCCGGGCTGTATTCGTGATAGTGCCCCGGATGCGTGGGGGCGTCGTGTACTTATTAATAAAAAACTTGGATTGAAAGGCGTTGATGCAGACAGTGTCAACCTGGATGAGTTGACCTATCTGCTGGAATCCGGCTCAGATCGAATCGGAGCATTAGATTTTCAACGATCTGCTGTCGATTATATTCCGCGAACTTCTGTAAATGTCACATTGGACGAACTATTACAATCCGCTGAACGGGTGGAAAAAGGTATACCGCTAACAACAGAACTGGATCAAGCGCTGCACCATGGCAGTTCTATTGGGGGTGCACGTCCGAAAGCGCTTATTGAAGATGGCGGCACCAAGTATATCGCCAAGTTTTCATCTTCAACCGACCTATATAACGTTATAAAAGCGGAATTTGTATCCATGCGACTTGCCAATCTTATTGGACTCAACGTCGCGCCGGTTGCGCTGACCAAATCTTCCAAAAAAGACGTTTTGCTCATCGAGCGTTTCGATCGCATCCCTACAGGGCAAGGTTGGCAGCGTAAATGTATGGTTTCCGCGCTTACCCTTTTGGGACTGGATGAAATGATGGCTCGTTACGCCAGTTATCAGGACCTATCAGAAATTATCCGTCATAAATTTACAGATGCACGAACGACATTGAAAGAGTTGTTCCGGCGGTTGGTCTTCAACATTCTGTCCGGGAATACAGACGATCACGCTCGCAATCATGCCGCATTTTGGGATGGACAGATGCTGACCCTAACACCTGCCTATGACATCTGTCCACAATCAAGGTCCGGCAATGAAGCTTCACAGGCAATGCTGATTTCAGGCGATAACCGCATGAGTCGGATATCAGCATGCCTGGAAGCGGCACATCATTTTCTGCTTTCAAAGAAAGAGGCCACGGCGATAGTGGAACACCAGATTTCTGCAATCTTAAAAAATTGGAACACCGTCTGTGAGGAGGCCGGTTTATCAGAGACCGATCATGCCCTGCTATGGAGTCGCCAGTATCTGAACCCATTTGCTTTCGATGATCTGGAGAGAGCATATGCTGATATTACAACATTTTTCAATTTTTAGAAAGGAGCAAACCGTCATGAAAGTTATCGCATTCAATGGGAGCGCACGTAAAGATGGGAACACGGCTACAATGGTTCGCTGGGTGTTTGCTGAACTGGAGAAAAAAGGGATTGAAACCGAATTGTTTCAGATGAAAGGCAAAAAGATAAACGGCTGTATTGCCTGTTACAAATGCTTTGAAAACAAGAACCAACACTGCGCCGTCGAAAAAGACGTCGCCAATGAATGCATTGACAAAATGTTGGCTGCCGACGGTATCATCCTGGCATCTCCGGTTTATTTTGCCAATGTCACATCCCAGATCAAAGCGTTGATAGACAGGGCCGGCATGACCTCTATCGCAAACGACGGCATGCTTAAGCGCAAAGTGGGCGCCTCGGTGGTGGCCGCCCGGCGGGGTGGGGCGATACACACCTTTAACTCGTTAAACCACTTTTTCTTTATCAGTCAGATGATTGTGCCTGGATCCAGCTACTGGAATATGGGGTTCGGCAGAAATCCCGGAGAGGTGGAAAAAGATGAAGAGGCTAAGGGAACCATGACGACCCTGGGTATCAACATGGCCTGGCTGCTCGGAAAGCTGGGTACGGGTTGATGCCCGAGAAACAACCTCATCGGGAATTAACCCGAGGTGTTTTTGCATAAATCAAAATAATCACTTTCGCCAATCCTCAAAACAGATATCTTTGGTTTGGCCATCATATTCGAGGACGCTTTTGACTTTAGGGGTTCTGGCTATGACCTTCCCTTTTCTAAAGACTGCCAGACGGGTGGGTTTCAGTCTAATCGCATCCAGTATGGTTCTGGCCTGCAGAATAACGAAATTTGCCGGGTTACCGACCTCTACACCATAGCCGTCCAACTGCATTACCTGAGCACCCCGCGAAGTCACCATTTCGAAGATTTCTTCCAGTTGCGCCATTCCCATCATCTGCAAACAATGGGCTCCCATATGAGCAACCTCGAGCATGTCATGACTTCCCATGGAGTACCACGGATCCATGACACAATCATGTCCGAAGGCAACATTGACACCGGCATCGAGCAATTCGGGAACTCGGGTGAGCCCTCTTCTCTTGGGATAGGTATCGTGCCGCCCTTGAATATGTATGTTGATCAGAGGATTACAAACGGCTTGAATACCTGATTCAGCCATCAGCGGGAGTAGTTTGCTTACATAGTAATTGTCCATTGAATGCATACTGGTCAGGTGCGATGCCGTTACTCTGCCGCCAAGACCCAGACGGTTGGTTTCATATATCAGATGTTCAATGTGT
>QMMS01000538.1 GCA_003647375.1 Deltaproteobacteria bacterium | reverse complement strand
TATGGTCTGACCGACCCTGATGTAAAAGCTTTGTTATTGAACAGTCCTTGGGCTGGTGCTAAATCTGCATGGTCTAATTTTGTTGAACAGATACGTGGAATACTTGGTATAGCCAAATCTAAATCGTCCCAGTTTGATAGATTACTTACTAACTTTGAAGCTGTGTTACGTCCTAAGCTTGAGCAGAAGACTGTTAAGAAGAAGAAGACTGCTCCTAAACCTAAGCCTAAAGAAAAGTTAAAGATGTCACCTGGTGCAGCATCTAAGGATAAGACTACTACTGGAACTACTATGGCTGACACTTCAGCTAAGTTTCAGCAGGATTTTGCTGATATGTCGCCTCGACGTATGAACCAACAGCTGTGGCGTAAGAAAGAACTTATTAAGAAAGGTATTAAGTCTAAAGCGTTTAGAGCGACTATTGATGCAGAAATAGCACAACTTGAGCGGGCTTTAGCCGGAGCTAAAGAGTCTACTTTTACTCAGGAAAATGCTAAGAAACGTCTGCGTAAACCGTCCCCAATGACTCGTGTCGAAGAGGGTGTCGAAGAAGAGCAAGAAGTTCCTAACCAGCCCGGCGAGAACGTCTGGGAAGATGTAGCTGACGAACGTACAGAAACTGAAACAGCCAGTGTACAAGCTAAAGCAGACAAGATGACTAAGGGTACGCCAGTCAAAACTAAGATTGTAAGCTCTGGTCGTGCCAAGCAAATTGCTAAAGACATGGATATACAGGACTTTGAGATAGGTAACGCCACTGGTTTGTTACACGGCTTTGCTTCGTCTGTGCCTAACAGTAAAGGCGAGTATGAAATCTATGTTAATCCTAATATGCCTAAGAAGTATCAGGACGAAATACTCTCTCATGAGATTGGTCATACGATTTTCTATCAGGCTTGGGAAAGTGCTAGTGATGGTACTATCAACGCTATCACTAAAAACTTCCAGAATTGGATTAATAAATTTGGTTCTAAGGACACTAGCTTAGCTAAGCTGATTAAGTCCCGTAAGGGCCCTAAAGCAGCTATGTTGTACTTACAAAATGCAGTTAAAGGGCAGAAATTTGGTGGTTTAACTGCTGAGTCTCAGACGTATCTGAAAGACTTTGAAGAATGGTTTGCAGATAACGCCGGTAAGTCTCTCCATAAGAGACTTACTCAGGGCCCTGTGCGTCAGTTCTTCGACCGCATAATCACATGGCTGAAGAGAGCTTTGGGTCGTGATACAGTCGGTAAGTTTATCGATGGGCTTAAAGTCGGTAAAGATACAGGTAAGGCTAGGCGTAACTCTATCAAGTTGAGTCGGTCTCTTAAAGCAAACAAAGCTTTGGGTAAAGCCCAGAGCTTGTTTGACAAAGTAATTTTAGACAAAGATACACGTTTACGCAGTACAGGCGTTGGTGCTCTTACAGAGCTTGCTGACCTTATGTATAAGAAGCGTGGGACATCTGGTACTGATAACTCTTATTGGACAGCCAAGACTAATCATCTGGGTATGTACGACACACGTCTGCACGATATTCTTAGAAATGTTTCTGGTGACCAACGTAACATTCTGATGGATGAGATGTACTCTGACGCTCCTGCGAAATCTAAAGAAGGTAAGCAGTTACAGGGTATGTTCCGAGACCTTGCCCAGTATATGAAGGATTCTGGTGTCGATATAAAAGTTCGTAAGAACTACTTCCCACAGATAGTTAATACTGAAGTCTTGGCCAATCGTGAATCTGACTTCGTCCAAATGATGAGTGGGTACAGTACAAACATGGATAAACTTGCTAAGACTCGTACTGAGCAGGCTGCTCGTGAGTATCTTATGAACCAGGGTATTATTCCCTCGGCACAGGAAGTTCAGAACACGATAAATAACGGTCTTGTACATGAAGTTACTGCGGCTGAGATGCCTAAGATGTTATTCAGCAATCTTATGACAGATAACGGTGTTGCAGACCGTGAGTTTTCTGGTAACCAGACTCCAGGTATGCGTTTCTTAAATACACGTATGTTTGACTTTTTACAGGGACAAGATGCTACTACTTGGAAGAATGAGTTTCTCCAGCAGTCTGTTATGCAGGCTGGAACACAGTACATTAACCAAGCGGTGAAACGCGCAGAGTTTGAAAAACGCTTTGGTGATGAGAACTTTGAAGCTCTTATGGACAAAGCAGAGAAACAAGGAGCTACAGACGAGCAGATACAGTTAGCGTATGACACTGTGTCAGCTGAAATGGGGACATACGGTCGTCACACTGCTGAGAAACTTAGTAAGTACGCAGGTTTGGGTATGCCTACTGAACGGTCTCCGATTAATGAAGCTGTACAGAAAGCTCAAACTATACTCATGACTGCCTCGAATATAATGGTACTTGGCATGTCTACGCTGACAAGCTTGTTGGACCCCGTCGGTATAGCTGTGCGTACAGGTGAACCAGCTATTGCACTTAATGCTCTGAAGTCTGGTTTAGCTGAATCACTGCGTAAGAATAAGGGTGAACTTACAAAGCTTGGTGAAACACTTGGTCTTATCAGTGATACGGCCATTAAAGATGTCTTTAACGAGGGTTATTCTGGTCGATATATGACTGGAAAAACTAAAAAAGTTAACGATAAATTCTTTGAGCTTATACAGCTTGAGCGTTGGACTAAGTCTACACGTCTTATGGGCCTTGCTGCGGCACAGGATTTTATTAAGAAGCACGTCGGTGGTTCTAACCCTAATTCTAAACGGTTCTTAGAAGAGTTAGGGCTGCAAAAAGGTGATGTTAAGTTGGGTAGCGACGGTAGTATTAAAGTGCTTACGTACTCTCAGCGCAATAAAGCTAATAAGGCAGATAAAGCTAGAGACCAGCGTGTACGCTATGCAATAACTAACTTTGTTGATTCAGCGATACTCAGACCTACGCCGAGCCAGCGTCCTCTATGGGCGTCAGACCCACACTACGCGTTGTTCTTTCACCTGAAGTCGTTCATGTATTCGTTCCATAAGACGATTATCATGCCTGCGATTAACGAAGCAGTTAAACATGGAAATGCTAAGCCGTTAATTGCTCTCGGTATGTATCCTGCACTCATGATGGCTGTTAATGCTGCCAAAGACGTAGTTAAAACTATGGGCGACGACGACGAAGACTGGACTCCGGACTATAAAGCGAATTGGGGTGTTGGTCAGTACATGTGGGATGGTATTGAGAGGAGTGGAGTTTTAGGTTTAGGCCAACTCCCATTCGACATGTCTAGAAGTTCTGAGTTC
>QMMS01000537.1 GCA_003647375.1 Deltaproteobacteria bacterium | reverse complement strand
GTTAACCCCGGGATCCGGTTAAGACCAAACATTTTGTGAATAACCGGTTTTCGTAAATCGGCCTCTACCAGCAATACCTTTTTCCCTGCCTGGGCCATACTGAGGGCCAGGTTAACGGCATTAAACGTTTTTCCCTCCTGTACAAAGGAACTGGTCACCAGAAAGGATTTACTTTTTTTGTCGACCCGCATAAATTCGAGATTGGACCGCAGCGTACGAAAAGCTTCCGCCGGGAGAGACTTGGGGTCGTAATGGGCAATCAAATCTATCTTCCGGTCTTTTTCAGACAAACCCGTTTTAATGCCGCGTTTTATTTTTTCATCTTTCCCCATAAATGGGATAACGCCCAAAACCGGGACCTGCAACAGGTCCTCTACATCTTCGATCGTTCCCATGGAGGTATCGAAGACCTCAAAACCGAAAGCAAAGATCACCCCGATGATCAGGCCCATGATAATCCCGGTCATCACAATCATGGTTTTAGAGGGAATATTAAAGGGCCTGGATGGATTAAGCGCAGGCCGAACGATACTTACCTCCACAACCCGGCCGGACTCGGCAATCAGCGTCTCCTGGTATTTTGTCTTCAGGTTTGAATAGAGGGCTTCAAACATCGTCACTTCCCGCTGCAAACGCACCAACTGAAGCGCTTTTTCCGGGAGCCCCATGCTCTCACGGCGGAGGTTATTCAGCTGCTTGTTCAGGTCTTTCTCTTTGGCATTGAGCTTTTCAAGCAGCACCTGCATCTCATTGCGGAGTTCTTTTACAATGGCCCGGATGTTGTTGTTGATACCGATAATCTCAGGATGCTCGTCCGTGAAATTCATCTTAAGAGTTTCACGCTTCAGCAACAAATCACCGAGTTTAGCTTTCAAAGAATACAACGGCGAACCAGGATCCGGCGAAAACTGCAGCCGATTAACAGGCATGTTGGCATTGGCAGTAGATTTATTAAAAAACTGAAACTGACTTTCTATTTCACCCTGCTGCCGCCTGACTTTTTCATATTCCGCCTCGACACTATTGAGTCGGGCTAAGATGTTCCGGGTCTGGGCATCCATTGAAATGAGGGCGTAACCTTCCCGGAAAGATTGAAGCTTGCTTTCAGCTGCCTTCAGATCCTGGTGGGTTTTATCAAGTTGGGTTTCAATAAACGCTTTGGTTTCAATGGTTTTTCGGTTCTTTTCTTTGATATTGTAACTTTTATAAGACCGGGCAACGGTATTGGCAACCGTGGCGGCTTCCGCCGGTTTCCTGGAAACTGCCGTGATGTTGATGATATTCGTCCCTTCTTCTCTAACCGCTTCTACTTTCGACTGCAGGCTCTTGATTGTTGCTAACTCTTTTTTATTTTGGCGAATATCATCCAGCTCGCGGTTGGCCTTCAAGAGGCCCAGTGCCTTCGCGGCATCTACCAGGACCGGATAACTGGTGATAATATAAGCATGGGTGTCCAGGTTTTCACCCTGGGCCCAGAATCCCCCGGTTAAGATACTGGCCAGGTTGGCAGCCCGCTCAATTTTAATTGCGGCGGTGGTGGAATAAAGTGGGATCGGTTCTTTTACTTTGGCAAAACCATAGCTGCAAACGCCGACCAGAATGACCATCAGGGTAATGATATTCTTTCGCTTTCTTATGATCCGCCAGTAATCTCTTAAATCAACATCATATTGTGCCATATCTTGATTTCAGACCTCGTATCTTAGTCCTAAGACGAGTCAATATTTTGGGCACTGTCTATATCTAATTTAGTGCCAAATTGAGGAATTGGGGTTTAGTGCCAAATTGAGGAATTGGGGAATTGAGGAATTAAAATAGACAGAATTCCTTAAATCCTGAATCCCTGAATCTCTGAATCCCTGAATCCCTATTCCCTGAGCCGTTCCATGGCTGCGTCGAAGTCCTCTATATCCCGGGCAATGCGCCCTGGGATATAGATGAGTTCCAAAAGCGGCTGAATCCGCTTCACGAATCTATTGACACTACCCATGGCGCTTCTGGGTATGTACACAAGGTCCCCATTAATCAGGTCGACATTCTGGGTGTAGTCCCCTTCTTCAACAAGCTTTTCATAGTCAGCCAGAATGACTTCCGGTTGAGAAATATCCCCCCTTACGATACGGGTATCTTCCTCATGCGCAAATACAGTCACTCCACCGGCCTGGGCAATAGCGTCAAACATACTGAGCTTACCACCTTTGAATGTGACAATCCCCGGTTTATTAACCTCTCCGAAAACATAGACCCGATTGTCTTCTTTGGTAACCTGGGGAACATAGATCATGTCTCCATTGTTAACGGGTATATTCTGGCTCTGATCGCCTTCCAGCATTGTTTTATAGATGTTCAGGGTGGTGCTTCTGCCATTTTTACTGCGGACTTTAATGTCACCCAGGTTAGCATCGAGCCTCGGGCCACCGGCAATGGTAATAGCCTCCAGAACAGTGGTACGCCCACTCAGATTGTATTTACCCGGCCCACTATTATCTGAAGTAATAATAGCACCCAGAACCATCACCGAATAACTCTTATACTGCTTCACTCTCACGGCGATGCTTGGTTTTTTTATATAACGCCCCATCAGGGTGGTAATTTTGTCATCCAACTGTCTTTCGGTAAGTCCTGCCACGTCAAGGTCATTAAAAAAACCAATGGAAATCTTACCATCTGCAGTAACTCGGACCTCTTCCTTTTTGGCTTCCACTCCCTGCCAGTTGGTAATCTCTAGGATATCCAAAGGCCCAATTTTATATTCCGGCTTGCCGTCTACTGTAACAAACACTTGATTTTCCTGGACATGCTCATGCTTTGCTTTCTGAACAGGTCCTCTTATCTTATCCCGGGTGTGAATTTCTTTGCTGTCTATTTTGCCCTGTCGCGTACTCCATGTTTTTATGCCGTCGCCAAAACTGGCCGCAAATATATCTTCGTATCCGTCCCCATCGAAGTCAGTGATAATCAAGTCATAAAATGTCCCCGTTTGGGGCAGTCGTGCATCTGCCTCCTTCCAGCTACTTCCCGAAGAGGATTTCCACATTTTTAAACCTTTATCTTCAGGAGAACCGGCAACTATTTCCATCAGACCATCTCTGTCAATATCCAATAGCACTGCCTGCCAATAACTATTTGGCTTTCTCATTTTGTCAAAAGAAATGCCGTCGTCGCTACCCGGGCCTTTCATGGTGATGTCATCATGGTCTGGCCCGGCAGCCTCCCGAAACCCGCCCCGACCATCGCCGGTAAACACCCT
>QMMS01000536.1 GCA_003647375.1 Deltaproteobacteria bacterium | reverse complement strand
TTACTTTTTCATAGTCGATTGTCTTTTTGACGCCCTCTGCATAAGACTTGTGCCATAATTTCTCTTGCATGCCCACCTCCCCATCTGAAATTGACCTGCAATTTTATTGTAGGTCAATTTCGGATTATTGCATCAATTTCTCGAGCTTTCCCCGCTCCGTTGCAATTCTGATATAGGTTTCTCCTCCTGATTGAGGGGGTTCGTACAACTGATCATCCGCTTTCTTGATCAACGAAAGCGCTTCCGTGGGACATGTGGTAATACAGAGACCACATCCGATGCACCGAGCCAGGGCTATCTGGGCGATATCATCAACCATGGTGATGGCATCCATCTGGCACCGCTCGATACATGTCTCACAGCCTGTGCACTCATCCGCGTCCACCTCTGCAAAATAATTACTCCTGACGGCATCGGCAGGAACGGGCTGGGCTTTGATGGATCGCAAGACACCACAACAACATCCACAGCAGCTGCACATACCACCGGCTTTCTGTGCATTAAACGGCTGCATCACCAGACCGGCTTTTTCATTGGCCACAACGATCTCTTTGGCCTCTTCTTTGCTGATGTATCGCCCCATGCCATTCTCGACGTAATAGGCCGCATGGGATCCGAAAGAAAAGCAATTCTCCAGGGGCTTATCGCATCGTTCCCCGGTCAGATCCTTGGTGGTTCGGCATACACAGGGTGCAACGGCAATAGTTTCCTGGTTTTCAAGAATCTCGAGAACATCTTCAAACGGCGCCACCGGATACTCGGCCACCAGATTCCGGTCGATGGGAACTGTCCGCAGCACCGGGGTCTGAAACCCCTGAATGGTTTTGCTGAAGGCGGTCTCAAAGTACTCCTCATGATCCCTGGCAAATTCCGCATCCATATGGTTGAGCTGAAACTCATAGATGCCGACTACATAGGGTACGGCCGCATATCGGACTTTCTCCCCCTTGCGGGCCCGGAAAAGGAGCCCTTTTTTTGCCATCTCCTCCAGCTGGTCTGCCAGGGGGGCCGTCTCCATACCCAACCGCTCGGCAATGTCTTTGGGAGATTCCGGGATCGGTCTGAGTTTGGCAAACAGTTCAGCATCGGATTCGGTGAATATTTTTTTCAGAATCCGCATTTCCACGCCACTCTCTGTGGCTGGAAATCCCACAGCCATGTCGTCCAGTCGTTCTCTCAGCCGTTCATACACATTTCCCATTATAACACCTCTTTCATTTGGTTTAAACGAGACAAAAGTTCTTCAGCCTCAGTGATAATTCCCTCGATAACCTGCCTGGCAGTTTTGATTTCATGGATGGCGCCCACCACCTGACCGCAGGTGATGGGGCTGATCTCCACGTCTCCGGAGTCATACGCCAGCTTGCCCTTGCCGCCGGCCACCGTTTCGATAATCTCTTCGAATGTGGCGTTCTGCGCTTCCAGAGCCAGGCATTCGTCGGCCAGTTTGTTTTTAACACATCGAACCGGATTACTCAAAGAATTCAGCAACAGACAGGTCTCTGTCTCCTTGGTCTGGATCAGACGCTCCTTGATGGCATCATGAACCGGACATTCTTTGGTGGCAAAAAAGGCGGTTCCCATGAGAACAGCTTCCGCCCCCATGGCCATGGCACCCAAGAATCCCTTTCCATTGCAGATGCCGCCTCCGGCAATCACTGGAATTTCAAGATCCGATACGGCCTTGGGAATCATGATAAAGTTGGCAACGCCGTCCATACCGATATGTCCGCCCGATCCATAACCTACAAGGGTGACGGCATCGACCCCGTGTTTCTGGGCACTCAGTGCATGTCGAACAGATGTCAGTTTGTGGATTACCTTGACATTGGCTTCCTTCAACTTGGGCAGCAGGGGTGCGGGGCTTGTTCCCGCGGTCTCCACGACCCTGACACCTTCCTCACAAAGCACATCGCAAAACTGCTGGGTCCTCTCGAGAATGCCGAATTCCGGAACCATGGAAAGATTGACACCAAAAGGCTTGTCCGTAAGTGTTCTTGTCAACCTTATTTCCTCGCGCAGATCCTCCGGTGTTTCCAGGGATTCGGCGGTGATGAATCCGATGCCTCCGGCATTTCCGATTTCAGCTACAAAGGCAGCACGGCTGAGCCACTGCATGCCACCGCACAAAATAGGATATTTGATTCCGAGCATTTCCGTTATTCGTGTTTTGAACATATGTTTCTCCTATTTCTTCGATTGTTTTAAGTTTTAGGTGTTAGGTTTTAAGCAACTGAATGGCTTACAAATACAGCATCCTAAAACCTAAATCTTAACACTTAAAACCAACTGTTTTCAACGTTGGGCCAAGGTCTTACCCTCCAAGCCTCGGACCCTATCTGCTAGTATGCTATGATGCTGGGAAGCTGGGATGCTACCATCAGCTGATAGCCTTCAGCTACCCTCGGACCCTTGTATCACCCTCGAACCCTCGGACCCTTATTTACTACTAAACGCCATCACAGCCTCAAAGAACTCGGGTGTAGTACAGCCGATGCTCTGGTTACGATTCTCAAGCGCAACCGCAGCCTCCAGGGAAGGCGCATCCAGATTCCGGCGAATGGCCTCTTTGGTCATCCTGAGACCGAAAGGCGTTTTCCCGAGCAGTGTGCGCGCGGTTTCCAGGGCCTTGTTCATGAGTTCCCCTTCCCCGGCCAGACAACTGACAAGCCCGATCCGATGGGCTTCTTCCGCGCCGACAGTCCTGCCCGTCATCAATATTTCCGACGCCTTGGCGCTTCCCACCATTTTTGGCAGAAAATATGTCGTCCCCAATTCGCCACCGGACAGTCCGATATTGATAAAGGACGGTATAAATGTAGCAGAAGGACCCGCGATGATAATATCCGATGCCAGTGCCAGGCACATACCACCACCGGCAGCTGGTCCATTGACAGCGGCAATCACCGGTTGCGGCAGACGACGCATGCCGGTAATGACCCCTGAATATCGTTTCTGGATATGTTCCAGGTGCAGGGCAGCCGATGCAAATTTTTTCAGACTTTCCTCGCTCATAAGCTGTTTATCTCTGAGATCTGCTCCGGAGCAGAATCCCCGTCCGCTACCGGTCAAAATAAGCACCCGCACCTGATCATCCTTCTCTAACTCGCCATAAAGGGCATACAAATCGTCCAGCATCTGCAGACTTATGGCATTCAGACGGTCTGGCCGGTTCAAAGTGATCAGGCCCAGTCCCGGATCCGGTGTTTCGAACAATAGGGTTTGATAATTCATGAGATACCTCGTAGTTT
>QMMS01000535.1 GCA_003647375.1 Deltaproteobacteria bacterium | reverse complement strand
TAAATATAGCAAGCATACACGGCAAAGTCAAAATTTATCACCGCTATTGAGAGTCCCGCGGCGCTTCAATCATTGACAAAAAGGTTAACGTACGCCAGGGTAAACTCCAAGGTTGGGGTAAATGCTAGGTTCGTCCATTCTAACGGTGATACGTTCATTGCCAATTCGCTCTGGAGCGACAATGTCTTCATCAATCTTGATACCGGAAGCGTTCGACAAACTTAAAGTCATTCAATACGAGGACCGGTACGCACCTGATTTCATAAGGCTGAATCGTGAATGGTTAGAAGGGTTTGGCTTGCTTGAAGATGCTGACGCAAAGCATCTTAACTCCCCACGTGAATCTATCATCGACCCGGGTGGGCAGATTTTTTTGGCTGTTGAGAAAGAGACCGTACTTGGAACCTGTGCCGCAATCCGTCACAGCATCGAGGTTGTTGAAATTGCCAAACTTGCGGTTACACCTTCGGCGCAACGCCGTGGAATTGGGCGACTGCTCACGCAAACCGCGATTGAATACGCACACGGTATGGGGGCACAAAAAGTATCGCTTGTTTCAAGTACCAAGCTAGGATCGGCACTAAAGCTTTATGAATCCATGGGCTTCATCTCTAAATCGCTTCCAGAGCAACTTGACTATATTTCAGCAGATGTATACATGGAGTTAGTGCTTTCTGACAATGTATCGAATGGCAGATAATCAAAGGCGCCCAGCTTCATTCCCCGAACGGAAGTATCTAAGGGTTCGTGGCCGTTAACATGATGACCTCCACACAGAGTGAAATGCTCGTAACCCGTACCCTCAGGGCTCGCGCAAAAATAACTTCACATTTTGGCATCTCAACTTCAGCCCATCTTTGGTCGATGTCTCACTCGCAAAATCCGCGAAATAGCTTGCTATTCCTGTGGTTTTGTTCTCTCGAATCAGCCAAACCTGGACCAAATCTGAGCGCTAACTCTGTTAAGTTATTTTTGCGCGAGCCCTTAAACCCGACTGAACCCATTAAGATTTTGTTTAATGATGGCATTGATCTTTTTAAGGGTTATTTTGGAAACACCGGCGGTTTTGGCATATGTTTGAAAATTATTTGCAGCATCAGCGACTTCATCGACGATCAGGCCAATCGTTGTTTTCTTAATGCCGTGCTTCTCACCCATCTTGTATACATCAGCTTTGCCAGGAGCTTTCCCTTCACCCAAAACCGTCATCGAGTGCTCGCCTCCGGGGCCTGAAGAATAGATCAAATCGTAAGCCGGTGATAGCGCCCATTCCCCCTTATGATTCATGATAAAGGCAACGTTTTTTACATGGTCATCCCGGTTGTTTGAAAAAACATTAAAAACCATTTGCCGGAATGCGCGTATCAAATCCTGATGGTTTTTGGTCAAGTTTATGACTATCTTGAAAAAATGATGGTAGTCTTGAGATGGAAACCTGAAATTTGAATGTATGAGGTTGCCTAACGTGTGAACATGAAAGCGATGATTACCACTGCGGTCAAATCGTTTAATGCCGAAAAAACAATCTCCCTCCAGTGTGTCGAAAAGGCGTGTTTCGGTCATCTTTATACCGGCTTTCCGCGCCATTAATGAATATGCATACTCAACCGGACCGGCATCATGAAAATCATTTTCTGCAGCGAATTTAATTATCCAGTGTTCGAAGGGCTTCGAAAGATCGGTTTCCCCTGATACCATCTTATCATTGAAAATACCTACGAGTACTTTTGGTCGTGCCCCACCGGGGCTACCACCTGCATTGATAAGTTGTGGTAACACCACATCCGTTTTGCCGGATAGAATATCGTATGACTGTTTTGACAAATTATGCAAATTAAATGGGCTGCTGTCATTTACTTTAAGACTTAGAGCAGGTTCATATATCAGAGCTCCCATGGTGCTCTCGCCAAGAAATGCAAGTCGATCTAAAACAGATAAGGTCTCGATGTTGTATCCTCGTTTTCTGAGGAATCGATCCATTAACAACAAGCCCCAGCCATCAGGTAATGAATCGTCAAACAGGCCGAAGATCGGGCTGAACTCTCTGTCTTTGTGTTTTACGAGTTCGGGTTTGAGGGGGAGTTTGTAAGGAGATAGCCACAAATTTTTTGTTAGAAAATCCTGATCATATTGAAAATACAGCTGATGTTTGTCTTCGGCGAGCTGTCCGACACGGATCGTTATTTTGTGATTAAAGCGCAATAGGACGTTTAATCGGATCAAATAGAGCCTCTTTGGGGAAGTTTTTGTTTTCGCCTATATAAATCGTCAATTGATTCAATCGTTGAGGGTTGAAGCAATTCATCCATTTCGTCAAGTCGGCCAAGGGCCGACAACAGTTTCAGGAAATTTTCGAGCGAAATTTTATTTGTTTGTTCAAACCGCCGCAGAGAACCTTCGGAAACACCGGATCTTTCAGCCAAAGTCGAACGTTTCCATTTTTTTCGCAAACGCAGCTCTTTCACCCGTTCCGCCAGTGCTTGCGCAACCTCAACAGTGGTTTTAAGTTCAAATTTCATATTCTTTTAAAAGATAATATATGATCAGTTATGTCCAATATATTATTATATTAAACAATATATTGTCAATAGAAACATTCGGGCGTCGTATATTTATCTTGAAATCGGTACCATCCCGTTTGTTCGGATGATTTTTTTGCCTTCCTCGGAATAGGCAAAATCGATAAACTTTTTCAGATTCCCATCCGGCTCTTTTTTAGTAATAAAATAGAATACCTGAAAGTAAGGATAGTCTTCATCGTTCGGAGATAGACCGTCTATTTTAATGGTTTTTATGTCCTTGTGGTGCATGGCGGCTCCCTGGGAGATAAAAGAGACGGTGCCGCACGGGAAGTGTTTCACAGCCTCGATGACCATAGTGGAGTCATAGGCCATGAAGTCATGCGCGATATCCTTGCGCTTCATGACCTGTCGCCTGAAATTCTTGTGAGCCGCTGTATCGTTACCTGGTGCAACAATCATGAAAAGACAACTTCAATTGGAATATCAACTTATAATATGATATATGTCTCCATACCTATATGTGGGATTTTTTTATTTGGACCGAGTTTTCAAAAGAGCATACATATTCTATGGATTGCGAATGAAAAAAGTTGCCGGTGATAACACGAATGCGAATACCGGAAGCTCTATCCGGGTTATTCCCGGTTGGGACGCCGCAATACCACCTCACATCGATAATCTTTTCAATGTTCCGATCGGTTTTTTCGAATTGCTGGATGAAATTGCCATC
>QMMS01000534.1 GCA_003647375.1 Deltaproteobacteria bacterium | reverse complement strand
GGCGGTCTGCGGAAATTCGCTTTAAAGTCGGCCAAAACTCGCTCCTAAGGCGCCGTAAGGCCCGCCGCTGCCCGTCGTATTTAAATATGTTTTTAAATTACGACTGGTTATACCTTTGTAACCATCTAATTTATGCTGCGGGCCTAACGGCGCCTAACGAACTCAGGCAGTTGCCCGACTTTAAAACGAACCCCCGCAAACCTCTGCACGTGGTATCGCTTGAGCTTTATAGATAACCGCATTAGGTTATTGACTCAACTTTTGTTTTTCACCATAGATAGAGCGAAATGGGTGATCCGATGGCGATTTGCGCTGTTTGAGCCAATTAGGGTTCCTTACATCAGCGCATGACAATGAAAATCCAATATGAAAACGCGGTCATTTGACAGTCATGCCTGTTTAATCTTATGGCCAGCGCTGATGTTAGGAACCCTTGCGGCGAGTTCGCAAAGCGCTGGCGGATTATTCATTTCGTGTTCGCTGAATCCAGAAAGTTGAGTTATTGACTTTCCTTTACATAAAGCATTCTCAGTTCATACAACATGGTTTTAAGCATATTGGCTTCGTCATCCGACAAATTACCCTGAGTCTTTTCTTCCATCATACCCAGTATGTCAATGGTCTGCTTGGCTATGGACAGATTCTTTGCCTTCTGATTGGTAGCCGGATCCTCTATAACACCCAGATTAACAAGGGCGGATGAATTAAGTGAAAAAATAAAGGTCGGGAAATTGATTTCCGGCAACGGGTAGTCTTCATTGGCTGTCGTCTGTTCAGATTCTTCTGTTTTTTCTTCGCCTTCATCCGGGACGGTCTCAGTCTCTTCTGATGTTTCGCCTTCCTGGGCTTCTCCGGAAAATAGTCTTTTGTCCTTGACCACAAAATCTTTTTTCTCGTCTGGCATTTTTTCTCTCCTATACTGCCTTCGGCTGTCATTTGCCTTTCAGGCGACATTTGCACTTCGTGTGACATTATGCCCTGCGGGCGATATTTGCACTTCGTGCGATATTTGTCCTTCGGACGAAATTAGCGCTGCGGGCGTTATTAGCGCTCCGCGCGATATTTCGCCTTCGGCTGTCATTTATGGTCATTTGCCCTTCGGGCGTCATTGGACAACCTGACGGTTGTCAGCTGTTAGCTGTTTGCTCTTAGCTCTTAGCTGAACCTAAAACATAACACCTAAAACCTAAAACCAATTCCTAAAACTCTAAAGGCACAATGCTTTTTACCGAACCCAGGCCATTCAATGCCGGCAGGGCCGTATCATCTATCCTGGTATCGGTCTGCATAAAGATGATATTGTGGTCCCCACCCTCCTCTTGGCCTACCTGCATTCTGCCGATATTGATTCCATGATCTCCCAGTGTCGTACCGATTTCACCGATGGAACCGGGACGGTCAATATTATAGATCAATGCCATATGTCCCTGAGGTATAAGTTCGAGCCTGAAATTGTTGATCTTGATTATCCGCGGATCCTTTTTTCCGAAAATCGTGCCCGACACACTGTTAGCCATCTCAGTAGTCAGAACATGGACTGTCAAGAGATTGGCATAGTCTTTTGATTCGGCCGTGCTGGTCTCCGTAACCTTTATACCCATCTCCTTGGCCAAAACCCGTGCGTTGATGAAATTCACATCATCGGTCACCATCGCTGTCATCAATCCCTTCATAACCGCCGTCGAAACCGGGGCCAGATCAACCTTTTGAAAATCGCCGTCATAGGCGATGGTGACTTCCTTCACGGGCCCTTTGATCAACTGTGTCTGGAGAGATCCCATCTTTTCTCCCAGTTCCAGAAGCGGGCCGATTTTCTCAAGCAACTCGCCGGTCACTGACGGAACATTGACGGCGTTGACGATGGTACCCGTTTTTAGAAACGCAATAATCTGTTCGGCTACCGATACCGCCACATTGGTCTGGGCCTCACGGGTGGACGCACCCAGATGGGGGGTACAGATCACCCTGTCAAGTTCAAAAAGCGGGTTCTCACCAGGTGGTTCGGTTGCAAAAACATCCAGGGCAGCCCCGGCAACCTTCCCACTGACAATGGCTTCATGGAGGTCCGACTCATTCACGATACCGCCCCGGGCACAGTTGATGACCATGGCCCCCTCTTTCATCATACCAAAGGCTCTTTTATCCACGAAATTAAGCGTGCTCTCCATTTTAGGCACATGGACCGATATATAATCGGATCGTCGATACAGTTCTTCCAGCGAAACACTTTCAAACCCGGATGTTTCAATCTGCTCCGGTGCAATATGCGGATCGTAAACCACCACCTTCATTTTCAGCCCACGGCCACGGTCTGCAACGATAGATCCGATCTTTCCAAAGCCAATGATCCCCAATACTTTGTTGAAAATTTCCCTTCCCTGCAGCCGCTTCTTCTCCCACAGACCATCTTTCATGGTTGTCGTACCCGTGGGAATATTTCGTGACAGTGAAAGCATCATGGCGATGGCATGCTCGGCGGTGGTAACAACATTTCCTTCCGGCGTATTCATCACCGCGATCCCCTTTTTGGTGGCCGCGGGAATATCCACATTGTCGAGTCCTATCCCGGCTCTTCCGATAACCTGCAAGTTTGTTGCTTTTTCCAACAAATCTGCCGTTACCCTGGTAGCGCTCCGGATAACCAGTGCATGAAAATCACCGATAATTTCCTTGAGGGCTTCAGGTGAAAGTCCTGTATTAACATCAACTTCGATGCCTTCGGCCTCCTGGAACATCTTGATACCGATGTCACCGAGCACATCACTTACCAGCACTCTCATTTTTTTCTCCTTCTGCCATGAATACGAAACACTTTCTATAAATAAAACAGCTTCTTTGTTTTTGTGAGACCAATCATTATAGTATTCGATATTTTTTCTCAAAATTCAACTTAAATAAAATCGTTAATGGATCGATCTTTTTGGGGATAACAAAACTAAATTGCCGCCCATGGATCGTCAGGTCTCTGCTTTCGGTGTGGTATTTTCGGTAAAAGGAGGCAAGATTAACCATAGCCGTACTATAGCGGATCAGTTCGACCTGTCAAGGCAGCAAAAAAACACCCGCGCACGGTGTGCGCGGGTGTTTTAAGTATTTCACCTGAACCCAAGTAGATACCCGGGTCCAAAGTCTTGTTTTGATCATTCGAATTTGGATCATTCGAATTTGGATCATTCGATATTGCCCTTCGACCTTGCTCAGGGCGGTGAGCCTGTCGAACCGTTTAGGATTTCGAATTTCGTGCTTCGGATTTAAG
>QMMS01000533.1 GCA_003647375.1 Deltaproteobacteria bacterium | reverse complement strand
GCTCGATCAGTTCCACCCGGAGACAGTGGTGGCCGAGCTGTCCCGCGGTACCGGCGCGGTCCCTTGTACGGTTTTCATGGCCGTACCGGCCATGTACACAAAACTGATGGATTTTCTTAGCGACCAGCATCTGGATTTCAGCCATATGCGTCTGTTTACCTCCGGCTCGGCGCCCTTGCTGGTCAAGGAATTTGAGCGCATCACCAGAGTCTTTGGCCGGGAACCGGTGGAACGTGAAGGTATGTCTGAAACCGGCATGAATTTTTCCAATCCTCTGGACGGCCGGCGGGTTCCCGGGTCTATCGGCCTGCCTCTGCCAGGGCTGGAGGTGCGGATTGTCGATCCGGCAACATTGGCCGATGTTGCCCAGGGCGAAGTCGGCGAGCTCTGGTTGAAAAGCGCAGCCATCACCCCGGGTTACTGGAGCAAGCCCCGGGAAACGGCCGACACCTTCAAGGACGGGTGGTTCCGCACCGGGGATCTGGGTAAAATCGATGCCGAAGGGTACTATTATCTAACCGACCGGATCAAGCACATCATTATCACCGGCGGCGAAAATGTTTCTGCCAAAGAGGTGGAGACAGTCATCAACCAGATCGATGGGGTCAATGAATCAGTGGTCGTGGGTAAACCCGATGAAAAATGGGGCGAAAAAGTGGTGGCGGCCGTGACACTAAAACCGGACGTCGAAATGTCTGAAGCAGATATCAAGACCTTTTGCAAGACGCAATTGCACAACTTGAAATGCCCCAAAGAGATTGTTTTTCTGGACAAAATCCCCCGCAACACCATGGGCAAGATACTCAAAGAAGAAGTGAAAAAAATATTTCTGGGGTGAGGCCTACGGACCCAACATTAAAAACATTTTGCGGACAAGCCACAGATGTTTCCATTACATATATAGCCAGTTTGATTTTTATTAAAATCGGTAGCGCAGCGCGCTTCCACACTTGAACATTGGATATTCCTTGTTGGATATTGGATATTCGCCCCAATGCCCCCCTCGAACCCTTGAATCCTCGAATCCTTGGGTTTTTAACCCTACAGCTTAAAAAGCGCCTTCGCATTCCCCCCGCAAATGGCCGCTTTTTCCGCGTCAGACAGGCCCGCCTGATCCATCTCTTTAAAATACCGCTCCGGCTTGAGAAGACAAAAGTCGGTCCCGAAAAGAATCCGATCCACACCGGCCAGATCCGCGGCAACCCGGTAGATCTCCGGCTGGTAGAGATACGGTGACGCTGCCGTATCATACCAGACATTGTTAAGGACTGGCTTTACTTCTTTTTTCAACAGGTTATAAAAAAATATGCCCCCACCCCAGTGGGCCAGGATAAGTTTATTTTCTGGGTACGCTTTCACCAGGTCGTAGATCTGGGTCAGGGTGTTGGGCGTTTTGCCCGGATATTTGTGCCCCACGGGCTCATTGGTATGAATCATGACCGGCAGATCGTGCTCGCGGCAGATTTCCATGGCCGGGGCCAGCTGATCGCGACAGCGTTTATCGATCCCCGAACGATAAAAAGCCAGCTCACCCATACCGGCCAGCCCGGCTGCTGCGCAACGCTCCACCTCTTTTTCATAGTGGCCGGTAAGGGGGTCAAAGCAGCCCAGCCCCCGCAGTCGGTCCGGGTATTTGGCCACGGCGCTGATCACATAATCGTTGTTCATTTTGCAGGTGCTCAGGTTAGACCAGGGGAACCCGCACACAACAGCCATATCCACCCCCTGCTCGTCCAGCATGGCCACGACATCGTCGGCGCTGGCCATATTGGCGGCCTCCGGTCCGTATAAAAGTTCAAAGGCCGGCTCATTTGAAAAGTAGGTGGCCTTGTTTTCCCGTATTCGTTGTGGAAATATGTGAACGTGCACATCAATGATCATCGGTTGGTCTCCTCCGGGTTTGTGGTCCTGTTGCGAAGCCTTTCATTCTTACCTTAATCATTCAACTTTGGGATTTCATGTGGGAGCGGCATCTTGCCGCGAATAACGAAGCCTTCCGGAAAGCCAATCGCGGCAAGATGCCGCTCCCACAACTTTCAGGGACCTGATTCGAGATTAAACCCGAATGTTGAGTCATTTATCAATCACATAGCTCGGTCCCAATTGCACAATTAAGGACTCGACTTTTTTCGGTTTAGCACCCATGGCCAATAAGGACTGGTTGGCTTCGCCTTCGAAAGTAAAAATCTGTTTTCCCGCTTTTATAATATCTTTAGAAAGGCTTTCGCTTCGACTCCCAGGTGCCGTGTAGGAAAAGAACACGTCCCTTGCAAGCAAAGCAACTATCCTGTTGCGCTGTTCAGAAAGCGAGGCGGTGACGCGCTTATGTTTTTTCTTGAAAGGAGACAGTACAAGCAATCTGCCGTTATCAATCGCCTCCTTCCAAGCATTGGGGATACGCATATTCTCAATGCTTCGGGCCGGGCAAACCACAAGTGGTTGAGACCCACTGATAAGAAGGTTGAAAACATCCTTTTCGATGGGTGAGTGGAAGCCGCTTATAAGTGTGATGCCGACATCTCGAAAGGATCTGGCAAAATCGTAGGTTTTGAGAATGATATCGCCGGGGCATTTCACTGAACAGAAGAAACCCATCAGGGGCCGCTCCAGGATCTTTATATTGCCGATGGTCCAGAAACGATCATAAGGAGTTCTTTTGCTTTTGCCTCCCCGTTTGAAAAATTTTGTGTAGTCGGGGGAACCTGAATGAACTATGTTTATTTTATGTATCATTTCAGTTGGTTCTATTCGTAATTCTATTCGTAATAATTCCGAATAGAATTCCGAATAGAGTTTAGGGTAGCCGATAATGCGTCCATCGGTGTTTTCCCTCTCGTTTGATCAGTCCCTTCTTTGTCATTTTTTTTAGAAAATACGTTGTATTATGTAAGTTGGTCCGTAATAGATCGCGGCAATCGGCATTGGTGATGGAGCCATGTCTTTTTATATACGAAATGACCTTTTCCTCGTCCAGTTCGATCGCAGCTACTTTTACATCAACATCGGAGATAAACAGACAATACTTTGTCCATCGGCCAAAGCCTGTCTGCTCGATCAGGTCGTTCTGGACCATACCCCTAAGGTCCTGCCCAGCGGTCATCGTGTCGACACGATTCAGGTGGCGATAGTCCCGATTGTCGATATAAGAATGCTGTCGAAGGTATACCAGGGCCAACCGTTGATGATCGTTGAGCGGATGATGGGAAAATTGATTCAGCCAGGATACGGCCTCCGGTGTCATCAGGGTATGATTGTGGAAAGT
>QMMS01000532.1 GCA_003647375.1 Deltaproteobacteria bacterium | reverse complement strand
TCTCCACACGTTGGGGGAGTCGTCTGTCGACTTTGTCGTTCGTCCTTGGGTGAATGTCGACGACTACTGGGATGTGACAAGAAGCGTAAAACTGCGATTCGACGAAGAAGGCATTTCCATACCATTTCCCCAGCGTGATGTACATACTTACAATGAAAACAGTTCTGCCTCAAATCTAAGTTGAGCTCATCTTAGGTCAAACTAAAAATGGAGTCTATCTATAGCAATTCAAACATTGATCGAGTTTTAGAACTACAATGAACGTATATTTTTAATTAAATTTGTGGTATGTGAAGGGTTAATTGCGATCAAAAAATCCGCTTTGTGCCAACAAGTAGAGCGGAATTGAAATTATAAGGCATAAAATGTTCAAACCATTCAGACTGAGCCCGAACGCCTTGAGCAAAGTATTTAGCGTCTTGATAGTGACATCGGTTCTGCTGACTGGTTTCGGGCAGTCGGTCGAGGGGCAGACGGAATCACCATCGCCGGCGGATCCATCTGACGTTACCCTGAAAACAACTACTGATACCCCCCCCGAAGCAGACTTAGAAGAACCTCAACATACACCACCACCATCGGATGTTAATAATACAGCAACACCTTCCAGTGAGGTTGAAAAGTGGGTACAACGCTATGAAAAACTTGTGGATGGCATTGACAAGGAACCCTTTGATTACAAGGATGCCGATGCATTTTACCATGAGTTGAATGTCGCTCTAAGAGACATGCGTATTCATTTGCGGGATTCACTGGCGGATTTGACGTCAGACCAGCCCCAACCAAGTCGCGTCACACCGGGAAAAACCCATTCCGAATCCCCGAAGGAAACTGAAGGCGAGGAAGAATATAAAGATATACCGTCGCTTCCCCAGCAGGCAGACGCCCATGTTGACAAGTTTCGCATCATTGAACAGCTGCGGCTGGATTTGGTCACCCTCTACTACATTAGAATTCAAATGTTGAAGCAGATCTCCCCCGGTTTGCGAAGCCTGGTGACAAGTACCGGGGTCGACGGGGTTCAAGCGTTCAAGGAAGAGATTGATTATTTTCTCCTCATGTATCATATCCGCTTCCGTTTATTGCCTCAGATGAGCCTTCGGACGGCGGATGACATGGTGAGTGCCCCCACCCCTGTAATTTTGATTGTTGTTAAAATGGCCATAGTGTTCTTGGTCTTTTTCTGGTGGCGCCGCTGGGCTGTAAAGGGGATTCCCGAAGTACGCAGTAAAATTCTTGATATTAAACCACTGCAATCAACCCGCCAATGGCTGGCAAAATTTCTCTGGTACCTGATCCGTGTTCGTAGACCATTAGAGTGGGGCATTGTTCTATGGGTCCTGTACAATATCGGCAGTACATCAGAAGGGCAGCCAGTCTACCATTTTCTGTGGACGAAAACCAAGTGGATTATAGCGGCCTGGTTTGCGGTGGCTTTCATAGGCGCCGCGTCCACCAAGGGAAAACTGAGGCTGAAAAGTAATACCAAGGTCCGGATACGTTCAATTTGGATCATAGCCTCATGGGTGCTGGTAGCCGGTTTAGGGCTGAGCATCACCAAGGATTTGGTTGGCAAGGGTACCATTTATGCCTGGGTCTGGATTTTTTTGGAACTTTTGGCGCTGCCGATGCTGTTTTTGCTTATTCGCTGGTGGCGTCCGGAGATCTACCGGGGGCTGGAGGAGGCTTCGCAGCCGCCCGCTTACATTCAAAAGATCCTTCAACACAAACAGGGCCTGGGAAGTTTCCTTGGAGCCGCCTTTGGCGCTATCTACCTAATTGTGAACGGTTTTCGTCAGTGGGTTTTGAGGGTGGTTTCGGCCTTTGAGGGAGGACGCTATCTCATTGCCAATCTGACCCGGCTTGAAGCCGTACGCGTCAGTGAACGCATGTCACAGAAAATTGAAGGCGATCCAATTTCGGACGAGATGCGACATCGGCTTTACGCAGATGACGGTGGGCTCGTTGAATCCGTTGGTCATGATTGCCTGGAACGGATGATTCATCTGGTTGAACAAGGGCGAAAGGGAACGGCGGCTATTGTCGCCGAGCAGGGGGGAGGCAAGACCCATCTGCTCAAGAGGCTGGATAGTCGGTTTGAAGGTAAGATGATGCTTTTTGAGTGTTCCCCAGGGGGGGGGGACGCATTTAAAAGGAATTTCGCCGAATCTCTGGGTCTGAATGCTTCGGATCTGACAACAGAGGCCATATCCGGACGGCTCCAGGAGAGGCAGATAAGCGTTATAGGGGTCGACAACCTCCATCGTCTGTCACGCCCGGCCTTTGGAGGGCAGCGGGATATGGACCAGGTGGCTGGTTTGGTCAGTCCCGTTAAGGCCGACGTGTTCTGGTTTTATGGGGTGAACTGGGCGGCTTGGCATTACATTTCTCGTGTCCGGAAAAGACAACTATTTTTGGATGACGTGCTAAGGATACCGCTCTGGACGGAAGAGCAAATCAGAAAACTCATTGAGCTGCGGTCTGCTCATGCCGGTATTGAACCTGATTTTGGAGAGCTCATTCTGCCTCGCCAGTTTGAAAGCATAGACTACGACACCGTCGAAGATCGTAACCGTTTCGGTTTCTACCGGATTTTGTGGAATGCCTCGGATGGTAACCCGATGGTGTCCCTGCAATTGTGGGCCGATTCGTTGAGGATAGCTCCGGATGGCCGGATCCTGGTTAGTTTGCCGCAACTTCCCGCTACCAGCGAATTGGAAAAAGTGGATATGTCACTATTGTTGGTTTTGCGTGTCATTGCCCAGTCAGAAATGGCCAACCAGGAGGAAATCGCTGACAGTTTGAGATTTTCGGCAACAGAGGTGGCCGGTGCGCTGAACCTGGCAATAACCCACGAGTGGGTAGAACAAGTCAATGGCCGTTATCACCTGACAGGGAAGTGGTTTCGGAGCATTACACGGGTGTTGGCACGTAAAAACCTGCTCGTTCGCAAAGCCTTGGTGGGAGGATAGCCATGGTGAAATACGCTCGGCTTGGAAAACTCATAGTCTCGCTGGTGGTGGGTTTTAGAGCATTGCCGGTCTTAGCCCAGGACGTTCAGTCGTCCACAGATATCGAAGCTATAAATACTATTGCCAACATGATCCGGTGGGGCGGTGTTCTGGCATCTCTGCTGGTTGTTTTCGGTGCCTGGCTGCTGTTACGTTTTTTAGACAGACTGGTAGAGAATCTGGGGAAAATATTTGCCGAGCGACGCCTGCTTTTTCAAAAGTTGAACGCGTTTTTTCATTTCACGGTCTACC
>QMMS01000531.1 GCA_003647375.1 Deltaproteobacteria bacterium | reverse complement strand
TCGGCTTTGCCGTATCGATGTCGGATGATATGGTTTTTGAATTTGCCTTTAGCGAAGACCTGACGCGTACAGCTCCGGATTTTACGGTTCACGGGGCACTGCGGTATGAATTTGGGTCATAGATGGGGAATGCTATTTCACAATATTCAAAGTGTTTCTGATACTGATGTTTAGATCATTTATCAAAGAATTGACCCAAATTAAGGGTCTGAGGGTCCGAGGGTGATACCAGGGTTCGAGGGTAGCTAATCGCTTTAAGCGGATAGCGGCATCCCAGCTTCCAAGCATCCTAGCGTCACAGCATACAAGGATCCGAGGATCCGAGGATCCAAGGGTTCGAGGGGAAAAAACAGAGACCAAGGACACTATGAACATACCGACACAAAAAGAATGCTACGAGCTCATCCGGGAGATGGGCATGATGGATCATATTGTAGATCACTCCGAGCAGGTGTGCCATGTGGCAGTTTGTCTGGTAGATAAACTGAACCACAAGGGAATCGACCTGAATCTTGAACTGATACGGGCATCTGCGTTACTGCATGACATTACCAAAACGAGAAGCTTCAAGACAAAGGAAAATCATGCCGAGACCGGCGGGAAATTTCTGCAGGAAAGGGGCTTCATCGAAGTAGGGCATGTCATCGCGCAACATGTCAAGCTGGATACCTATGTTGCATCCAGCAGCCCCGTGGAAGCTGAAATCGTCAATTATGCAGATAAGCGCGTGCTGCATGACCAGATCGTTTCTCTGGAGGATCGCATGGCGTATATCCTTGAAAGGTACGCGGATGGCATGGAAAGTCGTGAGAGGATTTTAGGGTTGTGGGCCAAATCAAAAGATTTGGAAAAGAGAATTTTCAGCTACCTGCCGTTTTTTCCCGATGAGTTGAAGCAAGTGGTGGTTGAAACCAATAAATCCGAAGCACGAAATTCGAAATCCTAAACAATACCGAATGACCCAAATTCGAATGATCAAAACAAGACCTTGGAGATACAAGTTCAAGCACTATGTTTGAACCATTTGAGCATTTGGTATTTAGATTTGTTTCGTATTTCGATATTCGGATTTAGAATTTATCATACGCTGAATTTGCATAACATTAATTTTTATAGGCCAGTTATTTACCTTGTCATCTTTGCATGCAACCGTTCCGCCCGGAGACAGAAGGCCTCCAGCTTGGCGTGGATGAGCTGCGGAAAAGGGGATCCGTCACTCTCAAGTGCCAGGAAGGGCAATGCTTCAATGGTTTCGAGTGTTTTTTGCAGATGGGTATCTGAAGGAGTTAACTGAAGTTTGTCCTCCCGTTGCATGGCCTTGTTCAGTATTGCCTCCGACAGTCGATTGGGCATGCATCCAAAGGGTCCAATGGCGATGACGCCACAGACATGGGATGCGATTTCGAGCAGGGAACTCCCAATGGTCAATATGGCTTCGCCCGTCAAGTCGGGTGATATATAAGGGGCGGCATGCCGGATAATATCCTTCATGGCCAAAGGCGTGCTTACCAGGAGTCCGGATCCGGCGAGAATGGACCGGATGCGATGCTCATCATGCGCCATGATTCTTTTTCGAAGCTTGAGGCGTAATTTCTCCATCATGGACATGCCATCTCCGGTAATTTCTTTCTGGATAAGGAAATCGGTGTAGTGGATCCATTCCGCCACGGGTGAACAGATGGTTGCCATCCCCATTTCAGCCAGCTGTTCCGGGATGTTTTGACGAGAGAGTGCATCCTTTCTCACAAATATTTCACCGGTCAGAGAGACTTTCGGTACATCTGCCACCGGCCGTTTTAACGGAATGCCGGCCAGATCGGCCGCTCCTGCAGCCAAGCGCGTGAGGAGATGATTAAAATCGACTGTCTTGAGGCTGTCCAAAAGGCCTTCCCAGACCGTTTGAAACAGATGCAGTGCTTCATGTACATGCACGGCATCTGCCATGAGCATGGACCGGATGTCTTCCATCATGTCCGATACAACAATTGACCACCAGGCTGCCCGGTCGAAAGTTTTATGCAACCCGAGATAGGCATTTTCGGATGAAAGGGAGAGAATGGCGACATCGGGTATGCCAAGCCTCTTTATCAGGTCCTGCATGAAGATATAATACTGACCGAACCGGCAGGGGCCGGTTCCGGTAGCCATGAAATAGACCAGAATTTCACCCGGTTTTCGGCAGGTTTGGATATAGTTCAGCAGGGACCCTGTGGTCAGGATCAATGGGAGGCATTCCTTGCAGGAGGTATGGCCTCTCCCCAGTTTTAAAATCGATTCATCTGCCGGCGGATGGGCAATGGCATTGATGCCAAGGCCATTAAAGACAGCGGTTATGGCCTCTGAAGCCAGTTTACCCATGGACGGCAGCAGGACCGTGACACGGGGGTCTGTGAGGAGAACTTTTTCACCGGCAGCGGTCACGACGGTTGCCCTGCCATTGACAAGGGATGTTCGGGTCGTCTTGAAAGGGTGTTCCGCCATGTCGATTTCCTGGCGCCTGACGAGTTGTCTGAAGGCTGAGACAATATCGACAAAGGCTTCGATTCTGGTGTCGATTCCGGCATCAGCCGTATGGCTGTCCAGTTCCAGGGTCAGGGATGGTTTTTTGCCCATTATCGATCTGAAATAACCCACCAGAAACGAGTCGGGTCCGCAAGAAAAATTGGTGATAAAAACACCGAAAAGCTGGGGGTGTTGCTTGACGAACCGCGCAGCTTTCAGGATCATCTGACCCGTTCCCCAATACATGTGGCGTTTAGGCTTCTCGTGATCAAAGGGGAGAAAATCGAAGGGTATGACAAGGATTCCCCGGGATGCCAGTTTGCGCGGGATCCCCATGTTGGCTTCTTCCACCAATCCATTGTAGGACCGCGAAAAAATGACGACACCGATTTTTTCGGAATCCGATTCGAGTTCGGCCAAGGCTTGTTGCCCGAGTGTTTTCATTTCAGCCGTGCATCGCATTTGTTGCGTATACGCCTCATCAAAAGCTCTCCTGGCAGCCTTTCCGGTAATTCCCATTTCCAATGCTGCCGTGACCATCGGGGGTCCGGCATCTCTCAGGCCGTTTTTCAGATCTAGGAGCGGTTGAAGCGTTCTGACACCTCTTTGCTCCAGTTCTCGAAGTTGTTCGCGAAAAGTCGTTTGCAGAAAAAACGTTTCACCCTGCACAAATGGGCAGACTTGCGAAGACCGGTCGCCATTTTGTGCAGGAATGGATTTGAAATGGGGTAAAAAAATTTGTTCGGGGGGTGGGTCGGCTGTA
>QMMS01000530.1 GCA_003647375.1 Deltaproteobacteria bacterium | reverse complement strand
CCTGCCATTGCTTTTCCTTCATGATAGTTCAATTCACAAGTAACACAATATCGAGTTACCTTGGTAATTGGATATTGGTTATTCATCCCTGACCTTTCCCGGTAATCAGCAGCAAGCCATAGGCAGCCAGCCCGCCGATAAAAAACGCCACCAGATCGTACACATCAAAGGTGCCCTTTTGGAAATAGGCCCGGGTGTTTTCCAGGAAGGGGATGTGTTCGAAAAAGTCCGGCGTCAGTCTCACGGCCAGGGTTTTGTATTTCTGGCCCAGTTCGAAACAGCAATTCACCATCAGCCAGAACACGCAGATGACCAGATACCTGCTCTTGCCCGACCTGAAGAAGGATCCCGTGATCAGGCTGAAGGAGAGCACGTGAAAAAAAGCCGGCAGCCGCAGCCCTAAAGAACCTAAAAGAGGTGTGCTTGTATCGAATATCTTAAGGTGGATGCCGAAAAAACGGGTGAAATAGACCTGGTCCGGCGACCGGTCCACGACATACACCAGCGCCCCCAGCAGCAACAGAAAAATGCCTGCCAGAAGCTGGGCCCTGCTGTGGACAATCACTATTCCCTTGCTCGAAATTGGCATAGCAAACCAATAACAGAATTATCCCTTTTGTGCACTCAATTTCAGCATATCACTCGACCCCTTGGTCTCCGGACCCCTTGAACTCGCTAATCAGTTTGACAAGATTTCATTTCTATTGTAGTATTACTGAACTGTAAAAAATCACCTTATGGTCTATCTTTTTCAATTTTAAACCCAAGGAGGTCTGCCCATGATTATTCAAAGAGCCGGAGTTCTCAAATATTTACGTTATTTAGGCATTTTCTGCGCCCTAACCATGGGCTTTTTCAGCATCGTGGCCACCAGCGAGGATGATGTCGAGGATGCGTTGGATCTTACCTTTGACAAAGATTTCGATCTTACCGTTGAAGAAATAACGGTAGATAAAACCACTGAAACCACGGCAGCCGAAGTATTTGAAGAATGTGAATTGGGCTTGACCGTCAATGACGGCATTGCCAACCTTGAGGATGCAGATGTTCCGGATATGGATATCGACAATGTTACCCTGAATGCGTTTGAGGCGCGGTACAAAGATGCCACATGGGATCCGGGCAATGAAACCCTCACATGCGAGGTCAGCCTCACCCAAGTAGGAGGGGATGGCACCAATGACATCACCGTAGGTCCGATTACCATCACCCAAAGCAGTGCAACATGGTCACCGTGGATAACGATTACACCGGCGGACGTAAGCGCCATCAATTATTATCTTCAAAATCGCGACGCGGCTTTCGACCTCTGCGTTGAGTGTGATGATAACGCTAGCGCCATAGACACCTTCTCCGTCACGTTCGAAGTGAATTTTGATGTGAACATTGAAGGTTCTTTATAACGTAATTAACGGTCTTCCCCGGTGGTGGTTACTTTCTGTGCAAACGTAAGGAAATAGCTTTCAAGTAAGCGATTGCAGGGGAAATATAAAAAAAGGCGCGAGGATGATTTATAATAAATAATTCCCGCGCCTTTTTTTAAATGATAGAAAAAATTAATACTTTGAATAGCGCCTTTTAGTTGAAAACACTGCCCGCCTGTCGACGTTCAATACCTTCTAAAGCAAAATAGCCGAAATAAGAGGGGTCGAGGGACTTGCGGCGCTCCTCTCCCTGGTAAACATCCTCTTCGGATTTCCTTCTTTCAATACCTTCCAGGGCAAAATAGCCAAAATAAGTGGGGTCGTTTTCCTTCCTGCGTTCCTTGCCAATGTATTGAGCCTGTGTGGCTTTTTTATGATTCATTTTGAATTTTTCCCAATTTGTCATGAATGTCTCCTTTGTTTGCAATATTAACCCGGCAATATCATACCCTAATAGAAAATCTTGAGAATGCATCTATTGTCGTATTTCTGAAAAACAGTTAGTCTATTTAATCGCCGGTTTAAAGGTGCATTCCATGCCCAATTGGCTTGGAATGATTACGCTAATTACTACAAACATCGTGCCAAACAGACAGAAACACCTTTAACTATCTGTTTTTATTAATTATTTTTGATTTCATGGTTAAATATCCAGGAAACCAAAGGCCCGTATGGTGGACATTGCTTGCATATTGTGTTTACATAAAACGCACATAAACAGCCCAGTGGTAACTTTTTAATAAGCGCGGGCATTCACGGTTTAATGATCATTCTGGATTCCCGGGGTTTATGAGTAACTACACCCAGTGAAGAGGAGAATAACCAATATCCAATAACGAACAATCAATGTCCGAGTTAAGGCAATGGCATGCGGCACACGGTTTCGCGAATCGCCTGAATTCGCTCGGGTCCCCACAAGGGGCACCCCTACGTGATCATTGAAAATTGGGTGTTGATTATTGGATACTTAAGAGTCGCTATGAACACTCAAAAAAAACTAACACCTGACCTGCGGGAATTCTTCTCCCTTGTCCAGGGTGCCATCCAGGTCAACCCGTTCAATGCGGAACGTATGGATTTCGATCTGAAGCTTTCGGGCCTTTCCAAAGACACACCCGAAAAAGAACAGGTTGCAAAAGCCGTTCATGAGGTGGGAGAACGCCTTAAAAAACTGGAGACGGACGGATGGGTCAACATCCGCGGCTATTCCGGAAAGGACCGGCAACTGGTGCTGGCCGCCGTGCTTTTTCATTACTTCTACCTTTTCCGGGAAAAGTTCGACCAGTTCATCCTGGACCAGACAGAGGCCGGTGATAATTCCCTGAAAGTTCCTTTTGACCAGGAGGCCCTCTCCTTTCTTCGCAAAAAAGGGCTCAATACAGAAGAATCCTGCCGCTACTTTGCCCTAAGCTACCAGCTGCGGCGGGCCTACTTTTTCATCAACCGGCGTCTGGTGGGGCGCAGCCCGGCCATGACAAAGTTGCGTTTCAACCTGTGGAATAATGTCTTCACCCACAATATCGATCTCTACGAACGGTACCTGATAAGCCGCATGGAGGATTTTTCCACCCTCTTTCTCGGTGAAACCGGAACAGGGAAAGGCATTGCCGCCATGGCCCTGGGGTGTTCGGGCTTCATCCCTTTCAATGAAAAGAAAAGGAGTTTCCTGGAAAGTTTTACCCGTTCCTTTGTGTCCATCAACCTCTCCCAGTACCCGGATACATTGATCGAGTCCGAACTGTTCGGCCACAAAAAGGGCGCCTTCACCGGAGCGGTCAAGGACCACACGGGCGTGTTCGGCCGGTGCAGCCCTTACGGCGCCATCCTCCTGGATGAAATTGG
>QMMS01000529.1 GCA_003647375.1 Deltaproteobacteria bacterium | reverse complement strand
CGAATTTTAACCATTGCCGAAAAGCGGTGATTACATCATCCCTGAGGACCACTCCCAACTAGAGGTTCTGTAACAGAGCTCAAAATAAATGTGAATTCAGTCAGTTGACATAATCTGAATAAACTTTTCTGGGTCTTGTGAGCAAATTTAAGCTGATTCGGTTTGTTAATCAAAAAGTTATACAATAGGATTACCACAAAAGCCCCCCACGATAAAAATTGAATCTCAGAGATGAGGTTATTATAGAAAACCTATTAGATTAGAAAATTGTTTGATCTATGCTGATGGATTGTGAAGTGGATCAGGTGGAATGTGTATGCGCGGAAACATATTTATCAATCAAGCTGCGAATCATTTGTTGATACTTGAGGCCATGCTTGTCGGCCTGTGCCTTAAAAAAATTAACACTACCCTCGGACAGAGCTAAGGTGATTTTCACAGTTTTCTCTTTAAAGACTAACTGGTCCGGTGGTGGCAGGAAATCTTTGATTGCCCTTGCCGCGTCAAGGTCGACCTCGTAAGGTTCATCAGTATATTTAATTTGATTTTTCATAAAGCTTTTTTCCTTTCCGCCAATATCCTGCACCAAAGATACGAATTTTTTGTCCTCGATAAACGAACCTGACTGTAACAATGCCGTGGATAGTTTTGCCTATACAGAAATAACGCTTTTCATCGAGACTGTGCGCCACATCTTCAAGGATGAGACGTTTGGAGTCGGCAAATGCATATTGGGCGTCATAAAAAGAAACACCATGTTTTTCAATGTTGATATGGTTTTTGGTTTCACTCCACTCAAATTCCATAAACTATTTGTAATGCATATATGTATAATTGTCAATACTATTATATTGAAAATGTATTAGAGGGGGTATAACACAGAGATCTTCAATTTTCGTGAAACCGCCGTCATGGATAAACATCGGTATTATTTTTCGGACTTCTAAAAATAGCTGCAAATTTTTGACATCTTTTACACGTAATTCACGAAAACTGCAAAACCACAATATCTTGGGGTTAATCCTTTGTTGCTACAGCTCTTGCGTGAATGAGTTCGGCGACAATGCTGACCGCTATTTCCTCCGGTGTCTCCGCATTGATGCCCAGCCCTATGGGGCTGTGCACTCGCTCGATATCATGCTGGGTAAAGCCATCCTGTTTCAGCGCGTTGTAGATAGTGTTCCGCTTGGCGCGGCTGCCGATCATGCCGATATAGCCGGCCTTTGTGGCCAGGGCCTGGGCCAGAACGGTTTTGTCGTGACTGTGCCCCCGGGTGACGATGACGATGTAGGCATCCGGGTCGATGACAACCGCTTCAAGGGTATGTTCAAAATTTTCCAGGACGATTACCTCGTCTGCATCTGGAAAGCGTTTCCGGTTGGCAAATGCCTCCCGGTCGTCCAGAACAACGGTCCTGAAATTCACCATACCGGTGAGTTTGGCAAGCTGAAGCGATACGTGGCCCGCACCGAATATAAAGACGGTCCCGCAGGCGAACGGGGGATCGATCAGGAATTGCCGGTTTTCCACATCGGCCAGAAAGGGGGCTCGTTGTTTGGCAGCAAGCCGGGTTAACGTTTCCAGGACCGGTTCAGGCAACGCTAAGCTGCCTTGGGTTATGCTGCCGCGTGTGAACAGGCAGCGTTCCAACGGTACTGCAGCCTGTTTTTCGCCGGCAACGGAGGAGATGACCATGCTGGGAACACCCTGACGGAGGTACAGGTACCGGTCCCTGTACAGGTTTATGTTTACAGGTGTTGAAATGATCGGCTCCAGAATGACGGTGAGCCTCCCTCCGCAGATGACATCCAGGTCGTCCTGCTGCCCTTTCCGGTTCAGATCGAATGCAAGCAGCAGGGGTTCACCACTTTGCCGGGTATCGGCTGCCGCCTGGATGACCCGGGCTTCGACAATGCCGCCGCCGATAGTTCCTACGATGTCGTTGTCAGGCAGAACCAGCATCCGTGTTCCGGAGGTCCGCGGAGTGGACCCGGATTGTGACACAATGGTTGCCAGGACAACGTCCTGCCCCTTTTCCAATTCCTTAGCCATGTGGCGTGCGATTTTATGCATGGGCACCTCTTTGAATATGAATTTCCCGCTATTTACAGTGTGGGATGAATTTTAATTTTGTGGTTTTTATCCCTTTGTTTGGGAGCGACGTAGTCGCGTTTCATAAAAGCGTGGAACACGATTTTATTTAGTGTTCATGAGGCTGCTTTCCCACTTTGTGCGAATGCTGGTGGATGTGGAGATAAACCTCGTCATCCAGCAGGATTTTTCCGTTTTCCATGCTGAAAATTTGATCCGTGGTTTCAGAGAAAAAATCGAATTCGTGGGAGATCAGCACGTAAGTGATGTTCAGGCTGTTGAGCACATCGATCAGTTTTGACTTCATGGCACTGTCCAGGGCATTGCCCGGCTCGTCTAACAGCAGAATCTCGGGTTCCATAGCCAGGATAGTGGCCAGGGAGACCAGCCGTTTCTCTCCGCCGGATAATTTGTAGGTGATGCGGTCCTCAAAATCGTCCAGACCCAGGAATTCGAGTGTTTTTATTGAAATGGCAACGGCTTCTTCTTTTGATTTGCCCAGATTGAGCGGCCCAAAGGACACGTCTTCCAGGACAGTGGGTGAAAAAAGCTGATCGTCGGCATCTTGGAAGAGGAGTCCTATCCGGCGGCGCACATCGATAAAATCTTGTTCAGTCCGGCGGTCTTTGCCGAAGATATTCACCTTGCCTGACGACGGTTTCAAGAGCCCCATAATGATGTGGAAAAGGGTGGTTTTCCCACTGCCGTTGGGTGCAACCAGTCCGATCCGATCCCCCTTGAAGATATTGAATTCCAAATCCTTTAGTATGGGCCGGCTTCCAGGGTAGCAATAGTGGATGCCTTCAAGGCTGATTATAGGCTGCTTCAGTTCCATATTTCCAATCCGAGAATAATGATCAGGGCTGCCGTCGTGAGAACGGTAAAGCCCTTGTTTTGGGTGTAGGGGATCACCGGCCCGAGAGTGTGAAACTGACCTTTGAACCCCCGGCACAGCATGGCTTGATAAACACTTTCCGCCCTGGCGGAAGCGCGAATGAATATCATTCCGGTCAAATAGGCAAAGGTCTTATAGGAATGGATATTGGTTCCGGGTTGGAAACCCCGTATCCTGGCTGCCCGCATGAGGCGCTGGTATTCATTTTCAATCACGAAAATATACCTATAGGTCATAACCATCAGATAAACAAGTTTTCCTGGTACCCCCAGGCGGTACAGGG
>QMMS01000528.1 GCA_003647375.1 Deltaproteobacteria bacterium | reverse complement strand
CTCCGCTAAATCCGTTGCCTGACAATGTACGGATGTAACCGGAAATGGTCTTTGTTTGACCTATCCCGGTATAGTTCTGGTTTGTTTGGTTCTTTTTAAAGTTACTATAGCTCCGAGATGCCGGGGAAAAACTATAACCATGCTTGGATGGTGTGGCTGTACCACTCCAATCTTTTTTTAATTTCTTTTTATAATAGCCAGCCTTATTCGTTTTAGTGGATTTTTTTTCATTACTAAACGTTATCGTGACGTCGTCAATACTACTGCCTGACGACGTGCGGACATAACCAGATATATCTTTTGCAAAACCATGAGATGCTCCTATAGATAATAAAAATATAAGAATAAACAAATACTTGAATAAGCCGATTTTAGGAGAGTTTTTACTGTGAACAGATTTTAATAGTTCTGTTTTCATTATTTTTTCATTTCTTGAGGCTATAATCTGCTTAGCACGCAGGTAACATCCTTTTAACCCCAACGTTGCAAAAGCCGGAGGGCTTCAGAGCCAAGGCGTCGAGGGTGAAGCTGTAGTCGTTTACCGCGAACCCTTGACAACACAGGATCTGATGTCCTCCGGCTTTCCCGTAGGGTAAACAACATGGCAAAATCGACTCCATCCTTTGAATTCACCTGGTGGAATATCCAGGAAATGGTGTTTTCTCTATGATATTGGTTATAATAATAACCCATTGATTATCCTTTGCCATGTTGTTTATGCAACCTTGGGGTTAACTCAACGGAAGTACATTAGCAACCTGATCAATCAATCCCAGTCCCCGCATCTTGGTTTTCTGCAGGATTGTAACTAGACTATAGTTTGACGGGTTGGTCTCTCCGTGTTCGTAACAAACCCAATCGATAGCACACCAGCAGGTGTCGGTCAGGTTCAGAAATAATAACACAGTTAACTATATATATTCATGCAAGAATCATGCGGAAATGTCAAATGCAAGAAAGAGTAGCTATTAGAAAGACTTAGGTTTTAAGGTTGAAATTAGAGAAAGCAAATTCGGAAGTTAATGCTATAATTGTTGGGTAAAATTGCAGATATCCATACCCCTGGACCCATCTCACTCAGGGCATTATAACGTTATGGATATATATTTAGCAGCAACAGAAGATACCAATATTAAAGCAAAAACAATAGACCAGATTATTATGCTATAAAAGTCTTCCATAGGAACCTTCCGAATGAACATTTTTTTTAATCATGTATGTAAACGGACTGGAATTGAAATATGTTGACCAGCAAGTTTTATATTTTAATAAATTCTTATCATAAATATTATAAAATATCAACTGGTTATAAGAAATAAAAGGATAATTATTAAAATATCATTTCTTTAACTTTATACTTGACACCAATATAACTAATATATGCAATATGGCCACATAGTAAAAGGAGGTGATAAAATGGAAATAAAAGCATGGACGATAAGGATGCCTAGGGAGATTCTTGAATGGGGTCGTATGAAGGCGGCAAAGGAGACTATCGAAAGAAATAAAGTTGTTTCTATAAATACCATCTTTGTCGAAATATTAAAAAGTGCCATGGAAAACGATAAATAGAAAGGAGGTAATCCTATTATAATGGCTATACTTCGGATATACAATAGGAGGTGGTCACATGCTTGCAAAAATTCAAAAATGGGGAAATAGCCAGGGGCTGCGCCTTGCCAAAACTTTGCTCACAGATGCGCAGCTTGGTATCGGCGATGAGGTAGATATCAGCGTAAAAGACGGCATTCTGATTGTCGCCCCAGCCAGAAGGATACATGGGCGGTTCAAGGCACGACCCAAAATATCCGGTAGACGGACAACCCCAGAATAATAACGCCTATCAGAAGTGCGATCAGCAGCTGATCGCTGTTGAACTTTCTCAAACTACTCTGCATCCAGCCCGAATGCCGAATGAAGAACCCGTACGGCAAGCTCGGCATATTTTTCTTCCACCACACAGGATATCCTGATCTCGGAGGTACTGATCATAGAGATATTTATGTTCTCTCTTGCCAATGCAGTGAACATGATCGATGCCACACCGGAGTGATTTTTCATACCCACACCGATCACGGACACTTTGGCAATGTTTTCATCCCCGAAAACGTCTCCGGCACCGATTTCTTCAGCGATACGCTTCCCGATCTCCAGCGCATTGGCATAATCTCCCATGGGAACGGTAAACGTCAGGTCGGTCTGACCGCCGGACCGGGTATTTTGAATGATCATATCCACCACGATGCCGGCTTCGGTTATGGGTGAAAATATTTTTGCCGCGACACCGGGTTGATCCGGCACCTTTTTAAGGGTAATGCGCGCCTGGTTTTTATCGTCGGTCACACCGGATACCACAAGCTGTTCCATACCGGCTTCTTCACTAATTACCATGGTGCCCTCCTCGTAGGAAAAAGATGATCTTACATGAACGGGGATATTGAATTTTTTTGCAAATCCCACAGAGCGAATTTGAAGCACTTTTGCTCCCAGGCTCGCCATGTTCAACATTTCATCGTATGAGATCTCCTTGAGTTTTCTCGCTTTGCTGCAAATGTTCGGGTCTGCCGTATAAATACCGTCGACGTCGGTATAGATTTCACAGACATCGGCCTTCAAGGCAGCTGCTATGGCCACAGCGGACGTATCAGATCCGCCACGCCCGAGTGTCGTGATGTTGCCCTGTGGGTCATGCCCCTGGAACCCGGCAATGACAACGATAGTCCGTTTTTTCAACAATTCCTTGATGCGTCCCCCACCGATCTCGATGATGCGTGCATTGCCGAACTCACAATCGGTTACGACATCTGCCTGATATCCCATCAGGGATAACGCAGCGTAGTTCATGGATCTCAGCATCATGGCAAGCAAGGCCGCCGTTGTCTGCTCTCCGGTAGCCAGGAGTACATCCAGTTCCCGTCTGTCCGGGTTTTCGGTAACTTCATTGGCCATATTGATCAGCCGGTCGGTTACGCCCGCCATGGCGGACAGAATGACCACCACGTTATCCCCCTGGTCATAGGTATGGATCACCCTTTTGGCCACATGTTGAATTCTCTCCAAATCAGCGACGGAAGTGCCGCCGTACTTTTGAACAATGGTCCCCATTTTCTTAATCCTCAATAAAATCGTAACACGATTTTATGTGACGTGACGTTGTCGCTCTTTTTCGGTTTGAAACGCTCATCGTAGTTTTCTTAGCAGATCCACACCCGTCTGTCTACTACCTGTTAAGGTGATTGCACGGGTGTCATCTTCCTTGATATCAAAGCGAATGATCAGG
>QMMS01000527.1 GCA_003647375.1 Deltaproteobacteria bacterium | reverse complement strand
GTTTAAATTCCCATGTATCACTTGATTAATACATACATGGGAGCCAGAAAGGATGAACGTTTTGAAACCAGAAAAGCGAGTAACGATGGTCACCTTGCTCAAAAAGAATATCAGTCAGCATGAGATCAGCCGCAAGGTCGGAATTGACCGTAAAACCATTCGAAAATATATTCGACAGAATGATCTTGGGTCATTACCTGAAAATGGAGATTTTTTGCCTCCCACCGATGTGGTGGCCAAAGGCCAGGTTGAAGTTCAAAGTCAAAATCCTCCACCCCGGCCACCGGCCTATTCAGTGGATATAGAAAACATTCCATTTCATGCCAGATCAGCCTGTGAACCTCACCGCCAATGGATAGAGGAGCAAATCAGGTTAGGCAGGAATGCAATGGCCATTTATCAGGATCTGGTAGAAAGGTTCAATTTTAACCACAAATATAATAGCGTCAAACGCTTTGTCCGTAAGTTAAAACAAAAAGCGCCAAAGCAGTTTGACAGACTTGAATTTCTGCCAGGAGAAGAGGCCCAGGTAGATTACGGTAAAGGAGCTTTGACAATGCTTCCATCCGGCAGATATAGACGTCCCCGCTTGTTTGTCATGACCCTGAAATATTCCCGGCGTTCATTTCGTAAAGTGGTCAAAAAATCGAGCCAGGAGGTCTGGGCCAGACTCCATGAAGAAGCGTTTCGGTATTTCGGAGGCAGTGTACAATATGTGGTGTTGGACAATTTAAAAGAAGGTGTTATTAAACCCGATATCTATGAACCGGAGTTAAATCCGGTCTATGCGACAATGCTTAATCATTATGGTGTGGTGGCCGATCCTGCCCGGGTTAGAGATCCGAACAGGAAAGGCACTGTTGAGAACGCCATCCAGCACACCCAGGATACGGGCTTGAAAGGGCGGCGGTTTGATTCAATTGAGGAGCAGAACAAATGGTTGATGCATTGGGAAGAAGTCTGGGCCTCCAAACGGATACACGGCCGGATGAAACGTCAGGTGGAGCAGATGTTTCAAGAGGAAAAGCCCTATTTGAATCTCTTACCCTTGAAGGGGTTTGACTATTTCCGGCAAGAGACCCGGAAAGTGTATGATGACGGAACGATCCAGGTGGAACAATCATATTATTCAGCTCTTCCGGCACCACTGCACCAGAACATTATCGTCCGGATTTATGAGTATGAGATTGAAATCATCGATCCTCGAACCATGGAAAAGATACGTACCCATGTAAAAAGCCATCGGGCCGGTACTGTTAAAATGGAGCCTGAAGACCGCATTTTCAATCCATCCCGACAGACAACATATCTGCTGAGCAAAGCAGAGAGTATCGGACCTCATACCAAAAAGCTATGCGAGCTTGTTTTTAGGGAACAGGGTCGGCCCGGGCAACGGCGCTTGCAGGGAATCGTAAATCTGGCCCGAAAACATGAAGCAGCCAATATTGAGTCAGCTGCTGGAAAAGCCATAGAGAGAGGGTTGAGAAGTTACAAGTCGTTTTGCCGGTTGGTCAAAACGCAGAAGCGATCAACCGATACCAAGGCTGAAAATTCAATCAGTCAGGAGCATAAACTGATTCGGTCGTCAACCGATTATGGTGATTTTTTCACCAACTTCGCAGCCAAAGCCGGCAATGATCCTGTTATATCAAAAGAAGATCTCCCCCAAGTGTGGCAGAATGCTGATTGGTTGAAGGTGATGACAGCTTTTGGTCTTGAACCTCAAAAACACATAAAAAACGATGAGGTCTGGATTAAATCCCCGTTTACCGGAGAGGAAAATGCTTCTTTGCATGTACATTTAAGTCAGAATGTATACAAAGATTTCAGCAGTGGTAAAGGCGGTGGAATTCTCAATTTTTGCCAGGATCTGTTGGGTCAACAGGGACAAGTGATGAACTGCTATCAAGTGGCTTCATGGATGCTTGAAAAAGGGATTTCTGTTTTGAATAAAGCGACAAGTATTGATCGAAAGCCACTAAAAAAGCAGACTCCTCCGAAGGAAAATCGAGCTGTCGAGGTTGATTTGCGGCCTTTTCTGAAATCTGGGCACGCTGAATTCGAGAAACGAGGGATCTCCAGGAAAGCCTGCCAGTACCTGGGATGTGGATACCTTCCGGAAAGAGTGAATGGGAGCAAATCGCCTTTAAACGGGCGATTGGTATTTCAGGTGCGTGGGATCAGTCAGGGCCTGAAATCCGAGATTTTAAGCCATGTTGGCAGAGCACTGACAGACCGTCAATCGACTTCGAGTGGCAGATATTGGGCCTTTCCTTTTTCAAAAGGATTGGAAATTTACAACCAAGACAAGCTGCTGCTTGATCCTTTGGCCAAGGAGCAGGTAGAGCGTTTCGGGCTTATTCTCGTAGAGGGTTTTTTTGATGTGGCAGCTCTTGTATCGGCCGGTTGCTTTAATGCAGGAGCTCTCATGGGTTCACATATCACTGTTGAACAGATCCATCGATTGAAATTTTTAGCATCACATATGGCCATAAGGGTAATCCACCTTTTTCTGGATCGGGATGAAGCCGGACAGAAAGGCTCCCAGAGGGCTGTATCATTGCTCAAGCAAAACGGGTTTACCGTAAAGGAGTTTGATTGGGATCAAAAGTTTGAACAGCCGGGATGCCTATCGGTAGGGATCAAACCGTTGATAAAAGATCCAGCCGACATGTCTGGTGCCCAAATCAAGTATTTGAGGAAGCATAGGATTATTTAAGGGATGAAAAAGAAAAAAAGGAGGAGTCATGAGCATGACAATGGTTGAAATCGAAAAACAATTAAAAAATCTAAGGTTGAGCGGCATGTTGGCCACCCTTGAGAGTCGGGCTTTACAAGCCAGTCAGTGCAATGCCGTACTGGTCGAGGCGTTATCCTGGTTACTTCAGGATGAGATGGATCACCGTTCTTCAAATTTAAGGCAACGGCGATTCAAGGCTTCGGGCCTTAGTGAACTTAAAACACTAACAGAATTTGACTGGAGTTTTAATCCAAAACTTCCCAAAAGGGAGATTTATGAACTGGTGACTGCCAAGTTCATTCAAAACGGGGAACATGCTCTTTTGATAGGGGCTCCGGGGACGGGCAAAAGTCATATTGCCAAAACCATTGCCCATGCTTCTATTCAATTGTTTCAAAAAACGGTGTACCGGGAGGCCAACGTATTTTTTGAAGACATGTTCGAAGCCGAACAAACCGGCAAGATAAAAAAGGTCCTCAAATTATTTTCGGAGGCAGATCTTTTGATTATTGATGATTTGTTTTTACGAAAGAAAATGCCGTCAGACGCTGC
>QMMS01000526.1 GCA_003647375.1 Deltaproteobacteria bacterium | reverse complement strand
TCGCCCACGGAATCAGCGCTAATCCTCTCGTTGCTGCGCTTACTTCGAGATTAAAACGTTCTGAATAACAGTTCGCTTTCAGTAAGTTGAAATTTTGCGATTATTCATAACTCCATATATCACAAATCCAACAACTATTGATATCCACGCTACCAAACTGTGAATAGATCATTCAGCGTACCAACAAAATCATCACCTGATCAATGAAGCTTGATACTGGCCACCAAACAATACTTCGCCCAGTGACCAATATCAATGATCCTATTTTTCATTTGACAACAGGGTGCTGAATTCGTCGACTAACTCCATCGCTATCGAACCGTCAGGGTCACACTCTTTTTGATTCTCCCTAAACGTTTCCAGCATTTTTTTTGTCCTCATTGGTTTTTTCGCTTAACACCTTAATAGCTACATCTTCCTGATACTTGTGTTTGAAGGACGGGTAGGGTATGATTTGAATGATGATATCTGCATTGGGAGTGACGGTGGCGAGTCCGTCTTATCTCCATCTGTATTCCGATCCAATCAGAAATTCTTCTGTATAACATCCCAAATGTGATGATATGCAGTTCCATATATTTACTGGTTAGACAATCAAACCGGAGAAATCAGTGAATCTTAAACCCTTCTTTTCAATATCTAAAATCGAAAGGATGTAACAACATGATTACAAATATCCGGTCATCGCATGGTTGTAAATTAAACCGCCTTGTGGGACGTCAACTGTACGTTAGTTTCTTGATTGGTTTTTTTGTCTTGAGCTCGTGCACATTAGTACTGGCAGATCCCAAAAATATTGTCGATAATCCAGCACAGATAGATACACCGGAGGAGTTGAGAGTAGCACAAGATGAACCCAATGAGCTTTCTTCCGATGACTTAGCCCGAGAGCTCAATAATCCGAATGCTCCACTGGCTAAGCTCACTATTGAGTACAAAACAACTGCTTTTGACGGCGACATTCCTGGAGCGGAGAATGAAAATGTCAATATGATTCTCTTTAAACCCGTCTTCCCCTTTCCTCTGACTGAAGATGGCACACAAAACTTATTTATTCGGCCGGTTCTGGCTTATGTCACTGAGCAGCCGATCTTTGATTCGGATAAGGGGCGTTTCAAGTCTACGAGCGGACTGGGCGATCTTGGTTTCGATGTCGCCCTAGGGCAATCCTATGACAGCGGGCTAATTCTCATCGGTGGCATTCAGGGCACTTTGCCTATTGGGGAAAATGATTTAACCGGTGATCAATATCGGTTGGGGCCTGAGTTTATAGTCGCTGATATTAATGCCAGCCGAGTGTTAGCTGCTTTTCCAGCCCATCAATGGGATATTTCAGGCAATGGCCCCAGCTATTCAACAACAACACTGGAGCTGTTTGCTCTAAAATTTCTACCCGGTGGCTGGACAGTCGGTATACAGCCAGTGCTCGGTTATGACTGGGAAGATGATCAGGCAACCATACCCCTGAATTTAACTGTAAGAAAAGTGGTAAAGCTTGGTAATATGCCGATGCAGCTTTCAGCCGGGTTTGATTATTACGTTGAACAAAGCGATGATTTTGGTCCTGACTTTGGTTTCAAATTCAGCATCACACCAGTAGTGCCAAATTTCATCTATGGGTGGTTTCAGTAAAGTGCGCCGTAGACGAGGATCTGGTTATCTAAGTCAAATGACTATATTCTATTAAACAAGGAGATGAATACTATGAATACATTGAAATATTTCAGACATGTTTGCTTCGTCTGTGCACTGTTATTAGTGCCGACATTAGCATTCACGCAGGATCGCACCCCCATCGAGAAACTGGTTAACGATTTCCCTTTGGAGCTTTCCAAACAAGCTAGATCTGCGGACTTGCCAGCGCTCCTCACTGGTGGTGACAAATCTGTCTACTTTGCCATGCGAACATCCGAGTTTTTCCCCACGGCCATTCTTCCATCGCGACAATCCCCGCGACCATTGTCGTCGGAGTTGATTCCTGAGATTGGCAAGATTAAAGCTGAAACTCAGCATTTTGGAACGCTTTCGCTTGATGACTTTCTTGCTAAGTCTGAAAGTTACGCACAAGGTTTCATTGTCATACACAAAGGAAAGATTGTCTACGAGAAATATCCTCGTATGAAACCTGAAGACCATCATGTCTGGATGTCTAATGCTAAGGTGACCGCATCTTTGGTAATCGACCTGCTCATCAATGATGGCAAAATAGATGAGAACAAGACGATGGGTGATTATGTTCCGGAGTTTCGTGGGACACCTACGGGTACGGTTACGGTTAAGGATGTCCTTGACATGACGACTGGACTCAATTCAGATGAGCATCCAGCAACTAGAAGTGATCCAAATTCAATTGCGACAAGAACATTTCGGGCAGAATTTGGAATGCTTCAAAATGGTAAAGTCGAACGACTGATCGATGTACTAAAAGATGCTAAATTTGTAGCTAAACCTGGAGAGAAGTTTCAATATGCTTCTGCTAGTACACAGCTTCTTGTCTATTTGGCAGAGGCTGTGGAAGACAAGCGTTGGTCAGAAATCTTTAATGAAAGAATCTGGTCTAAGATTAGTGCTGATGCACCCATTCAGTTACATATGACTCCTGACGGAGTTGTTGCAGCACATGGTTTGATATCTAGCAACCTTCGTGATCACGCAAGATTTGGGATGCTTTATACGCCGAGTTGGGACAAGGTCTCTACGGAGCAGATTGTAACTCCTGCAATGATTGCTCGTATCCGAGATGGTGTGCGTACGAAGGAGTTCTTCCTTGGCGGTTTCAACGGGCCGGCATTTGTTAAAATTTTTGCTGATGACACAATGATCTCAAACAGTCGCCAGTGGGATATGATTTGGCCAGATGGAGATTTCTGGAAAGGTGGGATGATGAGTCAGGGACTCTATGTATCGCCAGGCAAGAACCTTGTGATCGCCTATTTTTCTCTCAATTCCCCCGATCGTTCGATTGATCGGTACCTGCGGCCGATCGCAAACTCCAAATTGATACAAAGGTAACCGGATGCTAAAGTTGTCTTTGCTACTAAGGATGCAAGTAATCTTTGCCGCAGCGTCTCTGATCTACCTTGTGTTTAGCGCAATACTTTCCCATATCACAGGCGAGCCGCTGAGCGCGGCAGCGATTGGCCCTTCAATAGCGATGTTCGTAGCCTATTTGAGTTGCCTTTTTCTTCCACAGATAGGTCAAATCGGGTGCTATCGGATCGCAATGGTTGTTGCTGTAATTCTCTTTGGCGGCGGCGGTGTGATCGGTAACGTGACACGCTATTTGGACAGCGG
>QMMS01000525.1 GCA_003647375.1 Deltaproteobacteria bacterium | reverse complement strand
TCTTGATGGAGAAGGGTTCGCAAAAAACACAGGCATACCCGTGGATCTGTCGAGGCTTTTTGCGAACCCTCGATCCGCAAGAGATCGGTGCAGATCGAGATAAAAATCGCTCAGTTCAGGTTTATCAATCCTTTGCCTTTTAACCGCTGGACACAGTTGATGTCAATGTCCAGAACGTTGGCAATACGAATTTTAGCTTCGATCCCCTTTGCGCATCCAGGTAGCGGGGAAAGACTTCCAATATCCAAATCTTCCCGAACTTCCATCATTACCACCGGGTCGGAAAGGTCGGAAACGGATACACTCAACTTGTCGGCCACATACGCTTTTGCATCGTTAATCTTCATGCCACGGGTCATTTGCATTCGCGCCACCAGATCTCCAGCAGCCCGCATTCCGCCCATGCCCGAGGCAATAGCGTGTGAAATGGCCATGCCAAGCGGATCACCTACGCCAACCTACAACCCGTCGAGCCGGCAGATTTCCACCATGGCCGCAGAGGCTCGAGAGGTAATATCCACCGGCGGATGATTGGTCATAGGGACACCGCCGACGCCCATGCCCATATTCGCATGGACCGGAATGTTGGCCACCTCACAACAGGCCTTGGTAAATGTGATCACCCGCGCCAGATTCCAGGGGCAGGAAGAGTTGGTTTTAACATTCGCTACGGGACCAAAAATAGTAACGCCTGCTTTTTCCGCCATCCTGACTTGATCATGGGCATACATACCGGCCAAACGCTCACCTTGGTAAGTTAAGTCCCCGTGCATCCCAAGAACAAACTCACCGGCCATACCCAGCTCAATGCAGATGCCCGGGTATTTTTCGTTCAGAATCTCAGTCGCCTTCAAACCGGCCAGGAAATCAGCATCCCCCGCAGCGCCTACTGTATCAAGATTTATGCCATCTGCTCCTGATTTAACCATGGCGCCGGCCACAAAGACAATATCCTTGACAGCCGCTTCTACTGCATTCTCATAAGATTCCTGAACATCACCGATCTTTCCCATGGCCAATAACTCCGATGGATTTGGGAAAGGTCCGTCCGGTTGCGTATACAGACCCAGATTCGGCATGGCGCCGTAGAAAAGTGGCGCGTGCGTCGCCATCAGCACTTGCTCCAGAACGGTCTGCTCCATGCTGACGATCGGTTTGACCGGTTTGTAGCTGTAATCGACATGACCCAATTCAAGGGTATCGGCCCCCAGCAACTTTTCATAGATCTGCGATGCTTGCAGTCGATGGACATCGATGGCGGTGCGCATCATTTTGAGCGGTGCGCCATCATAAGAAAGTACGACTTCATGGCCCGGTTCTACACCGACAACACGATACGGTGCAGTGAAAAGATCGAACAGATATTGCAGTTCTTCTTTGGAAAGAGTGGGAATCTCGCCACATTCGGCCGCATTTTCCGTGCCTTCCTCCAGATCTCCCATGAGTTGACTTTCACTCATTTCAACGGGAAATCCGTCACCCATTCTTGTCATGATTTTTCCCATAAGAGCTCCTTTTTTATTCCGTCATTTAAAATCTGGTCTTTGGGGCCATATCAGAGATATTTGGCTATGCCGATGGCGGTAGTTACTTAAATCCGAAGCACGAAATTCGAAATCCTAAACAATACCGAATGATCAAAATTCGAATGATCAAAACAAGACCTTGGAGATACCAGTTCAAATACTATGTTTGAATCATTTGAGCATTTGAAATTTGGATTTGCCCTTCGACCTTGCTCAGGGCGGTGAGCCTGTCGAACCGTTTCGTATTTCGATATTCGGATTTAGAATTTATCACACGCTGAATGTGTATAACATTAACTCTTATAGGGTAAATCAGTGCCGGGCTCTTTGGACCCGGGAATCTACTTGGAAACCCCCAGTTCCTTTTCCGCTTCCACCACGATGGATCGAAGGGTAGCCAGAACGTCATCGGGCAGTGGCTCGGGTTTGTGGGTTTCCAGAATATGCCGTGCCTCTTCCGACGCCCTTTCATGAATATCTTTGCTGCCGGAAGCTTCCCATTCTTCCCGCATTCTGCGATCAATTAGTTTGGGCTGGGATTGAGACCTCATATGTTTGAACGTGGCGTCATGACTAAGGAAATTTTTCCCTATTCCAATCTCCCGAATGACATCCACTGCCAGGGTTTCGTCATTGACGGGGATGCCGTGCAATAAAAATTTGATCATCTTGGCGAATTCATTGTCCATAACCAGTTGGCCAAAATCAATGGTCATGCCCATTTCGATCATACCCAGGCCGTAAATCAGGTTGGCACCTGCCAACGCCGGTAACAGGCCTGTGATGGTTTTCTCGTGACCGGACTGAGCATCACAGACTTTGCTGTCGCCCTACCCACCGGCGACCCAACTGGGAAGTAGATAATAGATCGACATTTGAGCCACTGCAGCATTGATCAACGCACATTCAGGAGATCCCACAGATGCGGCAGCCAGTCTCAGGTCCATGGCGGTGGTGGAGCTGCCGTATATAAACTTGGCTCCTTTACGGGTACATTGACTGAGCACCAGTCCCCCGAGGATTTCTGCGTTATGATCCACCAGCGTCCCGGCCAGTGTCACCGGAGACGATCCGCCGGCCATGGCCATGGATAAAACATTGACAGCCAAATCAGCCCGGGCCGATTCCATGATAATTTCACAACTGTCCTTAACAAGTTGCAGGGGGCTGACCGGACAAGTAATAAATGAAATGATGGGACGTTCCTTCAGTTTTTCCTTGTCCCCGACAATGGCGGCAGCCATTTCAATGAGTTTTTTCGTCAAATATCCATTGCCTGATCCCATGAATCCATGTTTGGTCGTATTTGGCAGCCAAGCTTCAGCATTGTGAAGTTGAACCGACTGTGTCGGCACATCACTAGCGCCAACGGCCCGTTCGTAAACATCGATTTCACTCAGGTAGTCGGCGATCAGAGCCGAGGCAGCCACATCCGCCTTGGTCGTCTCCCGATGCTCCCCCGTGTATGGGTCGTTAATGAAAACACCTTCCCCGAAATTCGTAAATCCCACGCGGTTTTTTTCCATAACAAAGTCGTTTTTTTGATCGCGCCCGGCCAACAGAATTTTTGGCGGCGCTGAACGGATGGCATCCTCAACCACGTGCGGGGGGAATTTGGCCACGCGGCTAGTTTTATCGATGACGGCTCCGCCGCCATCGAGAACCTCCAGGGCCTCTTCATCATCGAAAAAAAGACCCGTCTTTTCCAAGACCTCAAGTGTGGCCAGATGAATTTCATCCATTTCATCATCGGTAAAGACCTTGAATTCTAAACCGCCG
>QMMS01000524.1 GCA_003647375.1 Deltaproteobacteria bacterium | reverse complement strand
TCCCCGGTGGTTCCCGCGGCAAGCACACCACGGATCCCGTTTTCTATTTGAAAATCAACAAGTTGGGCCAGGGCATCGTAATCGACGCCCGCACCGCCTTGCTGAAAAGGCGTAATGATGGCGGTGTAACATCCTGGTTTCATGATCATTCCTTTTTAACGCATTCCCGTTCCTCTTCCAAACACATCTCTGCCCGCAAGCGGATTGTACAGCTTGGTTATGGCAAATTTCATGACATCGACGGACTTCATTTCCAGAATGATATCCAACAATGTTTGTTCCCCATCTTCGGGAAGGACACAAGTATCGGAATCATCAAAGGTTAAGTCTTTGAAACCCTTTTTAAGTTTCTTTTTATCTTTTTTGGTCATTAGGACCTGTATTGCTTTTTTGCCATCTATGTCTTTTACCTCATCGGCCAAACCGATTTCTTTAATTTTATTTAATTTTTCTTCATCCAGAAATACATTGATATAACAGTCCGACATAATCATTCCTCCTTTTGAATGCCAATTAGCGACCATAAGTAGCGTGAGGCAATTTTAAAGGCTTTCCTCATCCTACCGGCCCTGCCGGAGGATTTTGTTTGGCCCAATATACGTTGAATATTTTGATAGATTTTATAAAAAAAATTTATTTTTTGTCAAGCAACTTATCACCACATCGGTTTTTTGGAATGATACGCTTTTTTAAGATAAAGAAAGCGATGCATTCATAAAACAGTTGTTTTAAACTTTTTTGCGAAAGCATGACGAAGGAAATTATCCTTGACAATCGATAGTGACCGTACTAGTTTTAACATTTTAGAAAAGGTTCCATTCGGGAGCACACGTGCCTAATAGTTATGAATGCATTTTAGTAAATATGGTGCTTGCCACGGCACACCAGAACCAAATCGTTATTAATTGATAAAAGGCCCTTCTGTAATTAAGGACAGGAAAATGGAAAAAGCAAAAAATGTAGAAGAGTATATCGCCACACAGCGTGCCGCGTTGACCAGCAATCCAGAATGCGGTGTAACCCATTACAATTTGGGCGTGGCTTTGTTGGGACAAAAAAAATATAGTGAAGCCGAGGGCTCATTTCAGGATGCTCTTGAAAACAGTCCAACGCTTGCTGAAGCATATGTTCAGCTTGGTGGCATCTGCCTCAATAGGGGGGACCTTGAGGGTTGTCTGCAATATAATCAGATGGCGGTAAAATCCAGGGCTGGATTCTCAGAAGGATATGGGAATATCGGATTTGCCCAACTTCAGCTGGGTAATATCGATGAGGCGATCTGGGCGCTTGAAAAAGCCATCCGTTGGAACCCCAGTTTTCTCCAGGCTTACACAACCCTTGCCAATGCGTATATCATGAAAGGAATGGTTGAGGAGAGTATCGAAACCAGCCTGAAGGTAATCGAACTGGAGCCCTCCTTTCCGGTAGCCTACAATAATCTGGCCATCGCTTATATGGAAAAAGGTGAATTCGCGCTGGCCATCGACAATGCCGATAAGGCCGTTGAGATGGGTTATGATGTGGCATCCGAAATTCTGGAGGAGCTGGAGGCGCATCGATAACCTCGAAACCTCAAAGACACGAAGAACACAAAGATTTTTTTCTTGCTGCCGTCGTTTCTTTGGGCCCATAAAAGGGCCACGCTGAAATCGCGATGCGATTCTATGTATCTAATCAGGACAATCCCGCAGACAGGAACCGTGAGCTGTGGAAAAAGCCCCTGCCTGTTTCCCGGCAGGGCGGTCCGTTGCTTGATGATGGTTTAACAAAGAAGGTTCTGACTTACGGGGAGTACTTTTCCGCCGTAGAAGCCTTTATTCATACCTGCCCGGAATACATCAGCAATGTCAAAGGTCCATCCCCTGACAACGTTTCCGTATACCTTGAAAAACACGGCGCGTTCTATCACCCTAGCCGGATAACCGTTTCCAGGGGAAGTCGCATGGATGAATATGTGCTCAATGTGGCTTTTTCGAAAACCGGCAGGGAATATCTGGAAAATGAATACGAAACACTGAAAATGCTGGAGAAAAAGTACGGGTATTCTTTTCTGCCCAAAGTTTACGCCTGCCGGGAGATAGCGGTGGACCTATCCAGAACCGTCAGCATGTTCATGGGAGAGTGGTTCAGCGCCTACCACGAATTTCATGTGTCGGACATAAAGAAAGACAATTCGAGACATATAAGGGTCTGGGATTCTGCCAATAACCGTGTTTTCATGACCACGGATCAAGGTCGTTCAATTTATGAACAAGCGGCCATGATCCTGACCGCCTGCTATGATATCCAGACATTTGAGCAGATTTCTGCCTGGCACCATGCGGCCGGTGATTTTGTGGTCAATCTTGATGAACAGGGGACGCCATATGTAAAGCTGGTGACGGTGCGTCGATATGCCCCCCTGCTCAACGTGGTGGAAAACAACGCCGAGGCGGTATTGAACGGCCTGCTGCTGTTCCTGCTGAACATGTCGATTCACATGCGCCTGGACCGGCTGGATGGTGTCAAGGACTTATGCTGGATCGATGATTTCATCGTCGCCGGCAGCCTGGAAGGCTTTTTCAGCGGGTTGGCGTTCCAACAAAAAAATGAACGCATCCCCATGGGGTTCAGCGAATACTTCAAGTCCTTTCTGACAGAAATAACCGCTGCAGAGATGCGGGCTTTGTTTGTTTCCATAGGGGAAAACCTGCCGTCGGGCTCCCCGGATTTACCGGTTATTCAGCCGCATCTTCAAAGGCACGCCGATGCCTTTTTTCGCCAGATCCGAACCCTGATTTAACGTCTGTCTGATAGCGCAATATATACAACATAGTGTGTGATCGACCGGCAGTACCCTCCCCTATAGAGACACCGAGCCACTCCCCGATTTAACCGTTGTTTAACCACATGAAACCATGGTTTTTTATTGACAAGGATAAATATTAATTTTATATCTGCCCCTTGATTGTAAAGTAGGTGCTAAGTGTAGGTTTATTTACAGACAATATATAAAAAAGTCGAGAGGAGGTGACAGAACAACAACCCTCAAGGGGTATATTGGATTTAGGCAGGTTAATTATAAACTAGAATGGAGGTAAAAACATGGCAAAGCATGAAACCCCTATGTTGGACCAGTTAGAGACTGGTCCATGGCCAAGTTTCGTGTCCGATCTGAAACAAGAAGCCGCATCAAGGGCAAAGAATGAAAACAACATAGAGTACCAGATTCCCCAGGATGTGGTTGAAGACCTTATCGGGATAATGGAGCTCTCCTATGAGCATGGTAGAACCCACTGGAAACACGGCGGTATCGTGGGCGTGTTCGGTT
>QMMS01000523.1 GCA_003647375.1 Deltaproteobacteria bacterium | reverse complement strand
ATCGAATATTGAACACCGATTAACGATTTGCGATTTACAAACAAACCTATTTTTACAAAAAACATAAAATCGGACGAATCGTCAATTCCGGCAATCTGGAAGTCGCAGATCCCGTACCCCCTTCGACAGGCTCAGGATTGGGGTCGGGACCGGAATCCATTCTTTTCTTCATTCTCGTTTATGGATCCCCGATCCTTCGGCAGAGCCTATCCTGAGCTTGTCGAAGGATCGGCATGACAAAATGCCGGTCAAATCGCATTCCAAAATTTCACCTTTTAAAAACAACACTCTTTATTGACTGCCACAAAAAAAACCGCTATATTCCGGCTCAGTTGAAGAGTAAACAGAAATTTATATTCCATAGGAATGCAGAATGACAATAGACGAAAAAAGTATACCGACCAATTTTATTCGCAATATCATCGATGAGGACAATAAAACAGGCAAATACGAGGGTAAAGTTCACACCCGCTTTCCGCCGGAGCCCAACGGTTACCTGCATATCGGTCATGCCAAATCGATCTGTCTCAATTTTGGTCTGGCGACGGACTACAAAGGAAAATGCAATCTGCGCTTCGATGATACCAATCCGGTCAAAGAAGAAGCCGAATATGTTAAATCCATTATTGAAGATATCACCTGGTTGGGTTTCGACTGGGAAGAGCGCTTGTATTACGCCTCAGACTATTTTGAACAGATGTACGATTACGCTGTACAATTGATCAAGAAGGGAAGCGCGTATGTTGACGATCAAAGCGCCGAAGAGATTCGCTCCAATCGCGGAACATTGACCCAGCCCGGTGTGGACAGCCCCCATAGAAATCGGCCGGTTGAGGAAAATCTCGAAATTTTTCAAGATATGCGCAACGGTAAATTTCCCGATGGATCCAGAGTCCTGCGGGCAAAGATCGATATGACGTCCAGCAACCTCAACATGCGCGATCCGGTCATGTACCGCATTTTACACGCCGACCATCACCGCACCGGAGACAAATGGTGCATTTATCCCATGTATGACTCGGCTCACGGCCTTGAGGACTCCATTGAGGGCATCACCCATTCCATATGTACCCTGGAGTTTGAGGACCACAGGCCCCTTTACGACTGGTTCCTGGAAGAGTTGGAAGTATACCACCCACAGCAAATCGAGTTTGCCAGGTTAAGCCTCAACTACACCATGATGAGTAAGCGAAATTTGCTGACCCTGGTAAAAGAGGGACATGTGAGCGGCTGGGATGATCCACGAATGCCCACACTTTCCGGCCTGCGCCGCCGCGGTTATACACCAGAGGCCATACGAGACTTTTCGGATCGTATCGGCGTCTCTAAAAGCAACAGCATCGTTGAATTTGCAATGCTGGATAGCTGTCTGCGCGAGGATCTCAACCGCAGAGCCACTCGAATGATGGCTGTTCTTAATCCACTTAAAGTTGTCATTACTGATTATCCAGAGGGAAAAGAAGAGGTCTTTAAGACAGACAACAACCCCGAAGATCCATCCGCCGGAACGCGGGAGGTGGTTTTTGGACGGGAGATTTATATAGACCGCGATGACTTCCTTGAGGAAGCACCCAGAAAATGGTTCCGCATGGCGCCGGGCAAAGAGGTGCGCCTGAAACACGCCTACTATATTACCTGTAATGAAGTTATCAAAGACGAAAAGACAGGAGAGGTCATGGAGCTTCGGTGTACCCATGATCCCACATCCCGTGGTGGTTGGCGGGAAGATGGTCCTAAGGTAAAAGGAACACTGCAATGGGTCTCAGCTAAACACGGCCACAAGGCGGAAGTCCGGCTTTACGACCAACTGTTTTCCGTTGATAATCCCAACGCGGTAGAAGAAGGCGGGGCATTTTCCGATAACCTCAATCCCGATTCACTGAAGATCATTTCCAACGCCTTAGTTGAACCGGCCCTGGCAGAGGCGAAGGCAGGCGATTTTGTCCAGTTTCTGCGCATCGGCTATTTCTGCCCGGATGCAAAGGACCATAACCCGGAAAAACCCGTTTTTAACCGCACGGTCACACTGAGAGATACCTGGGCGCGGGTGCAGCGATCGCAGGAAAAGAAATGATTATAACTATGCTAGATTACGGCTTTTGCCTTATTTGGGCTTTGAGGTAGCATATGGGTTTGGTGGTAAACGCTGTTATTGATTTAAGAACAAGGAACACCGATTAACGATTTGAGAATGGTTGAAAATCTAAAATCGTTAATCCTTGTTCGAAATTTAATTGACACTTACCCTCATTAAAAGATAAACATCAGGGGTGTTTTCAATATTGCATCTTACGTTAGTTGAGACCCACCCCTAGCCGGGGGCACCCCGGCCCCTTCCTAATTTTAGGGAGGGGAGTAGCAAAAACTTATATAATCGTTCGCATTTTTTAGCTATAAATCGCATCCCACATCTGATTTTCTATCAGTGTTCATCATAAAAATCAGCGATATCAGCGTCCATTTTCAGTTCTTTTGATACGTTTTGTTTGCGGCTATGCTGCTCCGGAACGTCCGCGTGCTATCGCGATGCGTCAATCCCGCTCAGGAGATTTTGATAATCCCGGTTTTCCGGTACGAGTTCCGTCAATCGACGAGCGTAAACCCGAGCCTTGCCCACCTGATTTTTCTTCTGATATAACTGCACAGCCTGGATAAGCAGACTTTCATCATTTGGATATCGCTTCAAACCTTTTTTGAGGATCAACACCGCTTTGCGTGGTTTTTCAGCGGTATTCAGAGCGATAAAATAGACGTAATAATATCTCGGTGAAGTATCCCCATAGGTTGCTTTATCCAGATAAACCAGTGATCTCTCCAACTGTTTTTGCCGCACCAGAGAAAGGCCTAGAGCAAAATTCAATGACGCGTTATCCGGGAAAATTTTTAATCCTCTTTCCAGAATTTTGCGGGCCATGCTCTCGTCGCCTTTGGCCCGGTACAGGTCTGCAAGATTGGCATACCCGGGAACAAACAATGAATCCAGGTCCAGAGCAATTTCATATTCCATTTGAGCTTTTCCGGGTTCGCCAATGGTTATATAGAGATTACCCAGGTTCATATGTGCAGCGGGGGTCTCGGCTACTGCGCCCTGGGCCTCCACATACGATTTTATCGCGTAGTTCAGATCGGCGCTCAAAGCTGTTTTCTCGATATCTTTTCCATATGGCGCTAATATCTTCGCTGCTTCCGTGCGTACCCGGATATTACTGTCTTTAAGCAACTTGGGTAAATATTTTATTTTTATCTGCGGGGAGGCATACTCAAGCGCACTAACAGCGGCAAACCTGACCATCGGGTTTTCATCGCCGAGCGAAACT
>QMMS01000522.1 GCA_003647375.1 Deltaproteobacteria bacterium | reverse complement strand
CCCTTGGGCAGGGCACTCACCTCTATCACGGCCCGGGCCGGTTTGTGTCCGGCAAAAAACGCCTCGTAGATACCGTTGAATTCCAAAAAATTCCCCATGTCGGTCAGAAACACATCCACGGCCACCACCTGATTCAAGCTGCATCCGGCAGCCTCTACAATATGCTTCAGGTTCTCTAAGGCCTGTTGGGCCTGGCCTGCGACATCCTCGCTTACCAGTTCCCCGGTCTCCGGGTTCATCCCCAGTTGCCCGCTCACAAAATGCCACGCTCCTGCGCTGATACCCTGGGAATAGGGGCCGATGGCCGCCGGTGCCTGGGTGGTCTCTATCGGTTGAATTGCCATAGGTAAATCTCCTTTATTGACAGCCTATATATAAAGTATCGTTGGCAGAACTACGTCGGGGTTATTTCTTCATTTCCTTCAGGCGTTTTTCGACAAAGGTTTTTTCGTTCCCGGCCAGGGTGCAGGTGAGGAGGTGGCTGGCTTCGAGTTCCAATATTTCTTCGAAACTGGCGCTCATGCCCTGATCGATAGCAATTCTGGATAATCTCAGAGCCATTGGGGAGCGCTGGGCAATTTTTTGCGCCATGGACAGGGCTTCATCCATCAAGTCGTCATCGGGAACCACATTATTGGCCAGTCCGATTTTACATGCTTCGTTCGCGTCGATAAATTCACCCGTAAAAATGAGTTCTTTGGCTTTTCCAAGACCCACAAGATGGGTCAACAATTTTGTGCCTGCGTTTGTCACTGTCAACCCGACACCGGTCTCAGGAAATCCGAAAACGGCAGATTCAGCAGCAATACGGATATCGCAACTCATGGCGATCTCACAACCGCCGCCGACAGCATATCCCTTGACAGCGGCAACCAGGGGCTTGTCCAACTTCAAGGTATAGCGCTGCACATCCTGAAGCCGCTCTGCCTCATCCATCCATGTTTCGACGCTTTTTCCTTTGGCGGTCTCTTTCAGGTCTTCACCAGAGCAAAAGCTCTTGCCGGATCCGGTAAGAATGATGACCGCAGCGTCTTTGTCGCGGCGGGCAGCATCGAGTGTTTCCATGAAGGTCTTTAAAAGCTCACCGGTCAGCGCGTTAAGGCGGTGGGGGCGATTCAGGGTAATGATGCCGACATTCCCATCGCGGTGATATAACACGGTTGATGTTTCCATTGTTTTTTATCCCTATTGCTATGCGCCTATCATGATTGAACCGCGCTATGCTTATTTATCAATGCCTAATAACAATGGCTTCTCCCTATTCACCCAGGTAGGCTTTTTTAACCTGTTCGCTCTCCAGAAGCACCGAAGACTTGTCTGTCAGGACAATCTTGCCTGTTTCCATGACATAACCTGTATCGGAAATTCCCAGGGCCATGTTTGCGTTCTGCTCCACAAGGAAGATGGTTGTGCCGCTATCCCGGTTGATTTGCTGTATGGTTTCAAAAATTACCTCCACCAGCTTGGGGGCCAATCCCAAAGAAGGCTCATCCAGCAACAACAACGTCGGCTTCTGCATCAGGGCTCGGGCGATGGCGAGCATCTGTTGTTCCCCTCCACTCAAGGTGCCGCCCAGCTGCCCGGTACGCTCCTGCAAACGTGGAAAGAGAGTAAAAACCCAGTCCAAATCTTTGGCAATTTCTTTTTTATTGTTGCGCAGGTAGGCACCCATTTCCAGGTTTTCGTGAACGGACATATTGGGAAAAATTTGTCGGCCTTCCGGGCTTTGGGCCATACCGAGAGCGGCAATCTCTTCGGGCTGAAGCTTATGGATTGCTCGACCCTGGTAGAATATCTCCCCTTTTGTGGACGGTTGGATGCCGAATGTGGTCATTAGTGTAGTGGATTTACCCGCGCCATTCGCACCGATCAGGCAAACAATCCCCCCCTTGGGAATGGTTATCGATACACCCTTCAGGGCGTGAATATTCCCATAGTATGTATGGACATCCTTGAGTTGGAGAATGGGTTGATCATTTGCCATTTTAGGATTCCTCGTGTTGGTGATGGTCGGATGCATGCAGTTCGCGTTTGCGTCGGGTTGCCGGTATCAATCCTTCCGGTTTCAGGACCATCATAGCCGCCATGGCGGCACCGAAAGCCAGCATCCGATAACTTTGAAGGTCCCGGAATATTTCGGGCACAGCGGATAAGATGACCGCGGCGACAATAACCCCGGGCGTACTTCCGACACCGCCCAGAACGACGATGCATAAAACAATGCACGATTCCATAAAAATAAAAAAGTTCGGATTGGTGTAGCTCAACTTGGCAGCAAAGAAGCCCCCAACAACCGAGGCGAAAGAGGCACCCAAGGCATAGGCCAGCAGTTTCAACCACATGGTCGGCACTCCCGAAAGTTCAGCTGCGACCTCGTCCTCACGTATGGCCACCCATGCCCTTCCGATTCTAGACCTATCCAATCGCTGTACGCCGATAACAGTCAGTATTGCAATGCCCAGAACCAGAAAGTAAAGTGATTCAAGCGATTTCAGATGAAAGGTAACCCAGGTCAAGCCACCGTCGGCAATGGACGGATATATGAGTGTCGGTTTGGCCATTCCATAGAGGCCATTGGGACCGTCCGTTAAATTATCCCAGTTGTTGAGCATCAGCCGGATAATTTCCCCAAACCCCATGGTCACAATAGCAAGATAATCACCGCGCATTTTAAGTGTGGGGTATCCGATGATGCAGCCGGCGATACAGCCAAAACCTATGCCTATGGGTATGCAGAACCAAAAAGGGATGCCAAAATTCAAATTAAGAAGTGAATATGTATACGCGCCAACGGCGTAAAAAGCGATATAGCCAAGATCGAGCAGTCCGGCAAGACCCACGACGATATTGAGACCCAGTCCCAAAACAATATAGATCAGGCAGGTAATACCCACATCCACCAGATACCGGTTGGCCACCATGGGGTAGATAACGGCAAAGGCCAGAAGGGCAAGGATGTAATATTTGGCCGGTACAGCCAAAAGCTTGTCTTTGATCTTATTACGAGCGGGCGCCAGGCTGTCGGAAAGATTCACATAACCGCCGCTGTGCCGAATTCCTTTTGTAATCAAACCAAAAGCCAGCACACCCACAAACAGCCCCCAGACCGTAAAGGCCCGTGAAGCATTGAATGTTGTGGTGGCAAATCCGACCAGGGGTAAAATAAGTATGCCGAGAAACAGGGAGTATACAAAAAATTTCTTTAAATCCGATTGTACCATATCACACCTTTTCTTCGGTCGCGCTCTGTCCTAAAAGACCGCTCGGTTTCAGGTATAACACCAGAATCATAACCACGAAGGTGGTTACATCTTTCCATTCACTGGGTAGAAATG
>QMMS01000521.1 GCA_003647375.1 Deltaproteobacteria bacterium | reverse complement strand
TCATCCTGTATGTTTGGCCCGGTAATCCCGTGGCCGGCCTGTTTGACGGTTATAGTATGCGTCCTTTTACCCTTTACGAACGTGTATGGACCGAATTCCGGGTTTTGATGTTGTACCTGTTTCAAATTGTCTACCCGATTACACAACAATTTTCCATCGTTCACGCGATGGAGGTGCCCACGTCGCCTGTGACGCCCTGGACAACGCTTCCGGCCATGCTCGGGGTTGGTCTGCTCCTGGGAGCTGCTATCGCCTACATGCGGCGATTCCGTCTGTTTGCTTTTGCAATCCTGTTTTTCTTTTTAGGGCACAGCATCGAATCGACCATCTTTCCCCTGGAACTGGTATTTGAACACCGCAACTACCTGCCCACGCTATTTCTGTTTCTGCCGGTTGCGTCCGGGATGCTGGCGTTGCTGGATTTCTATCGCCGGCGCAATGCCGTACTTTTTGTCATTCTGGCAGCTTTTGTGCCCCTTTTGATCATAGGGTTAGCTTTTGCCACCTACACGCGCAATATGGACTGGGCAACCGAAAAAACCCTGTGGCAGGATGCCATTAAGAAAGCACCGTCCATGGCGCGGCCCTATCAGGCCCTGGCTCTGGCCTATGAAAATGAAGGCCAACTGGAAAAGGCCTATGACCTTTATGAGAAGGCCCTGCCCCTGGATGATCCTGATCCGGAAAATTCCCGTTTCAATTCCCTGGGAAATATGGGCAATATTCTGAAGAAACAAAAAGACTTTGACGGGGCCGTGCGTTTTTTGACCGCGGCCATGGAACTTGAAAAAGGACCTTATGCCAACAATGTGCGCTACAACCTGGTGCTTTGCCTGTTGAATAGGGGGCAGGTGGAAGACGCCCGCGGACACATTGATGTATTGCTTGAAAAAGACCATAAAAACTATCGGTATTTAAGCATAAATGGATTCCTCCTTTTCCTTGATAATGATGTTGAAGGGGCGCTGCATTATCTGCGGATGGCCCTGAGGCGGAACCCACAAGACCCCAATACCTTGCTGAGTCTGGCCATGGCCTTGAGCGCAACCGGTGCTTTCGAGCACGGGGCCTGGTATCTGAAAAGGGCGGATGAGAAATTACCTCTCAACATTGTAATTTATTTGAGCAGGCTGCAGAATGCCATCAAGATGCAGGATGAGGGCCGAATCCGTACAACCCTGTCCCAAATAGTCCTGCTGTTCAGCATCCAGGAGATCCAGGATTTTTTTGACGAACATGCCAAAGGATATCACGTCATTGAGGGGACCCTGGTCTTGGTCGACGATTGTATCGTCCACCCGGTGCTTATGAATTATTTTCAACATAAAGCCGATGAATGGGATCTATAACGTTTGTCAGAATAACGTTCCGCCTCCCGGCTCGATGTTGAACCGCAATAGCGAGCGAATTAAAATTAGGCAGAATTCCTTACGGTCGAAGATTCCTCGCGGTTTGCCGCGAGGTTCTTCAATCGGAACATGCGTATGGCAACCCGTATGAATATCATTGGAAGTACATCATGAGTAAGGAAGCGCGCACCCCCAACGATTATCGAATGATAATCGTTGGTTTGCTTATGGCAGTGCTGATTTTATCGATTGCTGTATTATCCAGCGTTCCGCCGGTGAGCAGGGATGCCCTGGTTCATCATCTGGCCGTGCCGAAACTGTGGTTACAGCATGGGGGCATCTATGAGATGTCGGATAAGGTGTTTTCTTATTATCCCATGACCCTGGATCTGCTTTACATGATTCCGCTTTATTTCAATAATGATATCCTACCGAAATTCATCCATTTTGCCTTTGCCCTGGCCACGTCATGGTTGATCTATTGTTATTTGAAAAGGCGTCAAAACAAACGCTACGGAATGTTGGGCGCCTTATTATTTCTTTCGACGCCGGTTATCGTAAAACTCTCCATTACCGTCTATGTAGATCTCGGGTTGATTTTTTTTTCCATTGCCGCGATTTTGCTTGTGTTCAAATGGCATGAGCACGATTTTCGCTGGCGTTATCTTGTTATGGCCGGCCTGTGCTGCGGATTTGGATTGGGCACCAAATACAACGGTCTGATCGTCCTGGTGTTTTTAACGGCATTGGTCGCCTATGCCGCTTTAGGGGCATCTGCCGGGCACACGGGCCGCCTATCCCGGGCACTGGCGGCAACTGCAATCTTTGTTGCCGTGGCTGGATTGATATACCTGCCCTGGGGGCTGAAGAACTATTTGTGGACAGGGAATCCCGTTTACCCGGTTTTTGATCACTGGTTCAATGCCGTTGACCCCTACGAGATGCAGTCCGTGCCGCCGTTTGTTTTGCGGAAGCTCCTGTATGGGGAATCCTGGTGGGAAATATTGCTTGTGCCGCTGCGCATTTTTTTCCAAGGTCAGGATCATTCCCCCCAATATTTTGACGGTAAGCTGAACCCTGTTTTGCTGGTACTACCGGTGTTGGGTTTCATGGCCGTGAACAGGGAGACCTCGACCCCTACGTTAAGATTTGAAAAAACCGTACTGGCCCTGTTTGCGGTATTCTTCATATTGTTCGTGTTTTTCCAGACAGATATGCGCATACGCTATGTAGGTCCGGCCATTCCTTGTCTGGTGATCCTGGCAATGTTCGGTTTGGAAGGCTTTCAATCGAAGATGAAAAAATATGTGCCCGGCATCAAGCCCGGCATGCGTACAGGCGTGACCGGCTTTGTTATAGTGGTGATGTTTAGCGGCAACCTGCTTTATCTGATCGATCAATACCAAACCGTTGTTCCCATGCAATATTTAAAAGGCGATTTGTCCAGGGATCAGTATATCGAAAAATTCCGGCCCGAATATGGAGCTATACACCACGCGAATACTGAACTGCCCTCCGGTGCCAGGATATTGGCGCTTTTTATAGGCAATCGAGGATACTACAGTGAGCATGCAATCCGTTTTGACATTGACCTGTTTCGGGAGGCAGTACAAGCAACCACCCTGGTCGGCGATTTGCATCAACAGATATCCCATATGGGTTTCAGCCACATGGTAATTAGGTTTGACATGTTTGCTAAATGGTGCCATGATAACTTGAATAAAAAAGAAAAACAGATGGTTAAAGACCTTTTACAAGGTTGGTGCGATCCCATTTTATTAAAAAACGGATACGGACTTTTTCGATTGTCAAATCACATGGAGCCAAGACCACACAATGAGGCGACTCATGAATATTGGCGGCCTTATGGTGTCAAGGCCAAGGATCAAGAACCCATAAATAAAAGATAATAGGGAATATGTTTAAAAGCAAATCTGTCTGTGTGGTTGCTCCCGCATATAACGAAGAAACACAAATCGGCAACGTTA
>QMMS01000520.1 GCA_003647375.1 Deltaproteobacteria bacterium | reverse complement strand
TAAATTTTATAGATTTTTCTTTGCGCTTCGGGTCTTAGTGGCTTAAAATTTGTCCGTTAGCGCTCTATGGTAACGCTGTTCATCACCACGGGCTCAGCAGGTTTATCCATGGAACCGGTTTTGACCGCCCCAATCGCCTTGATCACATCTATCCCTTTGGTCACTTTACCGAAAACCGAATGACGATCATCCAGATGGGGCGTGGGGCCCAGGGTAATAAAAAACTGGCTTCCGTTGGTCCCCGGTCCGGCGTTTGCCATGGAAAGAATACCCTCGCTTGCATGCCTGAGAGTGGCATCGAACTCATCTTTGAACTGGTACCCCGGTCCACCCATTCCCGTGCCCTGGGGACAGCCTCCCTGAATCATAAACCCCCCGATGACCCGGTGGAACGAAATGCCGTCGAAAAAATTTCCACTCCGATCCGTGTTCTGACGCCCTTCCGCTAGATTGATAAAATTCCACACGGTTTCCGGGCACTCTTTGGCATAAAGCTCTGCCTCAAATGTCCCCATGCTGGTTTCAAATACAGCAGTTGCCCTTTCGAAATCCTCTTTGTAATCGCTCTTGGTATACGCCATTGAATCCTCCTTCGTTGATTTTCCCATTGATCTTATTGTCAAAACGATAGGCAGATGATAATCAAGCAATCGAATATGTCAACACGAGCCATTAAATTTCTTCGTTCAAAGGACGCCACGTTTGAGATCATCAAGTACGGGCATGATCGCAAGGGCGCGGTGTTTGCCGCCCAGGCTATGGGCTTTGCCCTGGAAAAGACCATCAAAACCCTGGTTGTCCTGTTGGAGAAAGAACAGTAACGTATTGGACGCTTTTTGTATCACATGCACATCGGCCCTGAACAGATGTACTACAGGCTGAGGCCTGTTTCTAATGAATAGGAGGAAAATCATATGTTGAACCATGTTGTACTTTTAAAATTCAAGCCCGGTGTTGAAGATGACGACGTCAAGACATTGGAAGCGCTGCTGGATGATCTGCCGAACAAGATAACAGAGATCCTGGTCTACGAATTCGGTCGCAACATCATCCCTTCTGAACGGGCCTATGATTTTGCCATAGTGTCGCTCTTTGCCAACCCTGAATCACTGGAACGCTACCGCACCCATCCCGATCACCGCATTGTTCTGGAAAAAATTACGACTATCTGTGAAAATATCATTACCGCCGATTTTGCGGGATCGGATGCCAGCTCAATCAAGGAGAAAACCCCGGATATGGGACTGCCCGACTTTTAAATTGAACCCATCGCTGCGCGATGAATTCAATAAACAGATACCCCGAAAAGCCGAAGGGTAATATTAACCTGGCAACTAAATAGCCTAATTCGTCATGCCGGACTTGTTCCGGCATCCAGTATTATCCTGGATTCCCGCCTTCGCGGGAATGACGTTTCGCTTTTAGCGCCTTGTCATTCCCGCGAAGGCGGGAATCCAGACCGTCACCCTGACTTATTGAGAAACTACCAATTGTTCAAACGACATGCCCTGTGACCTTGTAAATCGTTGATTGGTGAAATGCGTTTTTCACAGGGCAAATATTTGAACAATTATTGCCATCGCTTCGCGATATTTTTCCAATACTAAGTTCGCTCCACTTTTACGATAATAATTCATCCATCTTTAATTCGTTCACTCAACATTTTGTTGAGCGGTAAGGATCTGTGATGTTAAGATATAAATTTCGAAGAAAATGCTGCGCAAGTAACAGTGTGAAAACTGGCCGAAGGCCATGACTGTTTTGGTCGAACAATGATGAATTTTGATTTTTCTGAAAAAGTTAAAATTCATGTCTGTTTGACGAAAGAGATGTTTGTCTGTGTCAGTCTGCGTGGGTCTGCGGCTGATAAGAAATACTTTGTGCCCTTTGTGTCGAGCGTAGCAGGTGGTGAGATTAAATAAACCTTGGGCTTGAATTATCGGAATGAATCGTGAATCGAAAATCTTCAAAAAAAAACCACTGGGAAGATCATTATACCCGCAAGGCCAGAAAGGACAAGTACCCGGCCAGGTCGGTATATAAGCTTGAGGAAATACAGAAAAAGTTTCGTGTCATTAAAAAAGGCGATCGGGTGCTTGATCTGGGGTGTGCCCCGGGTTCCTGGCTGCTGTATGCCGCGGAACTGACCGGTGACCAGGGCGAAGTCGTGGGCATCGATCAGAAACCGGTTGCCATTCAGACACCGGAACATGTAAAGGTTTTTACGGGCGACGCCCTGGATGAACTCGACATTGTGGTGGGGATGCTGGGGAAAGGGTACAACGCCGTTATCAGTGATATGGCCCCCGGCACCACGGGCAACAAGACCGTGGATGCAGCCCGTTCCATGGGCCTTTGTGAAGCAGCACTGAATCTTGCCGGAGCGGTTCTCAAACCGGGCGGTTCTTTCATTTGCAAGGTTTTCCAGAGCGGGGAGGTAAAACAGTTTTCGGATGAGGTCAGAAAAAGGTTTGCCCAGCAGAAAACGTTCAAGCCCCAGAGCAGCCGTAAGGCCAGCAAGGAGATATTTATCATCGGGTTAAATTTAAAAAATTAGTGTTTCGTGTTTTGTATTTTGTGTTTGGTTGCAGATCGGTTACAGTTGCTGCTATACTCTGGACTCGAAACACTACATACAAAATAATAGGTACAAATTTATCAGGAGGTAATATATGTCCGGACACAGCAAGTGGTCGTCCATCAAGCACAAGAAGGGGGCGGCGGATGCCAAACGGGGAAAGGTTTTTACAAAACTGATTAAAGAAATAACCGTGGCGGCCCGCATGGGCGGCAGCGGGGATCCGGATACCAACCCGCGGCTGAGGACGGCGATTGTGGCCGCGAAAAGTGAAAACATGCCCAAAGACAACATTGAGCGGGCTATTAAAAAGGGTACCGGTGAACTGGAAGGCGTCAACTACGAGGAAAACACTTACGAAGGCTACGGCCCCGGCGGTGCAGCGGTCTTTTTGGAGTCCCTGACGGACAATAAGAACAGGGCTGTGGCGGATATCCGCCACATTTTCAGCAAGTGCGGCGGCAACATGGGCGAGAACGGGTGTGTGGCCTGGATGTTCGATAAAAAGGGCTGCATTGTCGTGGAACGCACTGTCACTGATGAAGACACCCTCATGGAGGTTGCCCTGGAGGCTGGCGCGGAAGACGTGCGCGAAGACGACACCAACTTTGAAGTGATCACCGCCCCAGAAGATTTCGAAGCGGTCAAGGCAGCCATCGATGCCAAGGAGATCGCTTACCTGGATGCTGAGGTAACCATGCTGCCGCAGACGACCACCGATCTCAAGGGCAAGGAAGCCGATCAGATGATTCGCCTGATGG
>QMMS01000519.1 GCA_003647375.1 Deltaproteobacteria bacterium | reverse complement strand
TTTGCGAAGGTTAAATTCCAGGAAATACACCGGAGCGATTGCTTCATATCCCTTTGATGTGACGACGATGTGCTTCTCTTTCTTGAGGGATTCGATCTGTTTCAACCGCAACCCGCCGTTGAACATAGCCAAGTGGAAATCGCCCTTTTTCATGGCAATAAAATTGGCGTTGGGGTCCTTTATCCTGCGGCCGATAATCCGGTCGAGATAGGGCTGGACAGGGCGGAAAAAATTGGGGTTGCGTTCCAGGATAAAATAATCGCCTGGCTTGAACTCGGCCAACTTAAAGGGTCCTGATCCCACCGGATTCGTATTGGCCGGATGTTTTCGAATGGGCTGACCGTCACCGTATACGTGCTTGGGAAGGATCGGCAGCAATGCCGGCGACAGCACCATGAAAAGCGCAGGGTGTGGATTGTTGAGTTTGAACACGGCCGTATACTTGTCAGGCGTCTCCACCCGATCCACCGGGCCCAGCATGGAGGGGCCGAAGGAGTGATTGGCTTTAACGATTTCGAATGAAAATGCCACATCTTCCGATGTAATTGGTTTGCCATCATGAAAGGTCGCGTTTTCCACCAGGTGAAAAGTGTAGGTCAGGCCGTCGCTTGATACCTCCCAGGATTTGGCCAGATAAGGAACCGGTTCGAACTTGGTGTTGGTTTCGACCAGGGAAGCGAAGATATTACACCCTGGAACGGCGGTGGCGGCCCCCGATTGAATAGCATGGTTAAAATGAGATGGAAACTGGCCGTACCCCGTTATCAGATCTCCGCCTCTTACGGGAGTACCCGCATACGCAGATGTAAATCCCATCGTCAATACCATGCAGGATAATAACCAAAATGTTGTGCGCCATTTTCTTAACTTTGTTCTCATATTCCCTCCTTTTTGTTGTTCACGATTGCGACTTATGTTTATGGCTGGATGAATATATGGCTTGATTGTAGCACGCTGGTTATGTATAATGTAATTATGTATAATCATAAACACCATAATAGTGTCAACCGTTTTTTTGCTAACCTGGCATGACGTCAAACAATAAAGAGGGGGCTGTTATGAAAATGAGAGACTTGGTTAAACGAACCGGTGTCTCAAGGGAAAAAATTCACTTCTTCACCAGGGAAAAAATGCTCCCCTCTATTGAAAAGCCCAGTCCCAATCAGGCGATCTACAATGAAAAACATGTTGAACGCATCCAGCTGATATTACACCTGCAAGACAAATACTACATACCCATACCGGTCATTAAGCAGATTATCAAACAGCTGGAGACCTCGCCTCTGGAGGAGGAACTGCTCTGGATCAAAACAAGCTACTTCAAACCCATGGATCATTTTTTGCCACAAGAAATCAGAGGAGAAGATGAATTTCTGAAGTTTTCAGGATTAAGCGCCGACAGGCTTGTTGATTTAGAAACGTACGGGATCATTGTTCCTTTATTTGAAAATGATATCAAAGTATATCAACACGATAGCATCAAGCTTGGAAAACTTATCGGGGACATGCGCCAAATTGGAATCTCTCATGAAAAGGGATTCAGCAGAACCGGCCTCAAAGAGGTCCGGGATATGCTCGTTCCAATTATTGATCATACCGTAAAAATATTCGATGGTGGCCGGAATCACAATCAATTACAAAATGATGCAGCGAAAAAACTCGCCAAAAAATCTATAGAATATACATCGCTTTTTATATATCACATGAGCCACTATTTGTTAGAGAATGCACATGAAAAGTACTTTGATAAAGCCCGGAAAGACATGCCCAAATCATAACAGTATCTTAAAAATACTGAGAAGACATTCTTTTGCTTATACGATTCATGTCAGGTTCCTTGCGCTGGATTAGGATTACCTGAAAATATGGTGCCCCAAACCGGAATCTCTTTCAGATCCATGGGTTCAATTTCAAGGGGGTCGTCTTCGAGAACACATAAATCGGCCCGCTTTCCGAATTCAATGCTGCCGATCTCGCTATCCAGGTGAAGTTGATAGGCCGCTTCGATGGTCATCGCCCGCAGCACATCTTCTACCGTCATGCAATGTTCCGGCCCTAAAACTGTTCCTGAATCAAGGGTCATGCGGTGAACAGTGGCCCACGCTCCAAGCCAGGGAAGTTGAGGGGTACCAGGAGGGTCGTTATGAAAACCCCATGAAACCCCGAGACGCTTTGCCGTGCCTGTAGGCGTCATGTTGTGAGCCCGATCCGGGCCCTGAATTTTCAAATGGGCATCACCGTAGTAGTAAATCTGCGGTGTAAAAAACTGTACGGCCACCCCGAGTTCTTTGGCCTGGCGCAATTGTGATGTGGTAATATTGTAGGCATGGTCGATCCTGTGGCGCATATCCGGTCGGTATTTTATTGACTGGGCCTCTTTAACAGCATCCAGGACTATCTGGCACCCAGGCCGGCTGTTGGCATGGGTCACCGTTGAAAGTCCGGCCTGGTGGCACCTGATCAACATCTCTCTAATTTCTTGAGGATCATTTTCCATATGGCCTTCGGGCGACCCATCCCAGTAGCCAGGCCAGCCAATGGGCGAGGTTCGTGAGATGATGGATCCGTCCGTGTAAAGTTTTACGGGGCCGATGCGAAAAGTTTCCATATCCTCATTCGAGGTCTTTTTTATAAGTTCGATAAAAAGATCAAGGGATCCCGCTTCAATCGCTCCGGTTTTGGCCCAGGGAAGAGCAACAATCCGCAGGTTGCTTTCTGGTGAAGACTGTAGATGTTGAAATATGCCCAGGGACTTCTGAAATCCAAAAGCCCCCACCGCAGCATCACAAACCGTGGTGTACCCTCCCTTGGTAAACAACGGCAGTGTGTATTGTATCTTTTCCTCTGTAATGTTCACAAGATCGGGTAATGCAGGCAGGACAGCCATCAGGCCTTTGGCTTCGATCAGGGTTCCGTTGGGCTTTCCGCTTTCATCGGATTCAATACCGGGCGGCAGGTCATTTTCGGAAATGCCTGCCTTTCTTAATAGTGCGCTGTTGGCCCAGAACCGATGGAAAACAAGATTCGAAACAAGAATCGGTCGTGTCTTCGATACTGCATCCAATTCATCGATGTGCAAAAAGCCCCCGACCTTGTTTTCATCATAGGCCACGGCATAAAGAGGCTCTTCGACAGGCAATTCTTGATCAATATCTCTAAGGCGTTGGAGAACATCCGCTTTGCTTGGATAGACTGAATAAAATCCACCTTCCGGACGTGGCCAGGGAATTTGTGCCACAAAATGGCCGCTATAAATCAAGGCTTGCAGTTCAACATGTGTGTGCGCATCCACAATTCCCGGCATCAAGATTTTATCTTGAAAAGCTGTTTCCATGCGGTAGGCTTT
>QMMS01000518.1 GCA_003647375.1 Deltaproteobacteria bacterium | reverse complement strand
TGGCGGATGGGCCGGCTGCCGCCGCTGTTGGCCCGATATCACTGAATATAGCAGGGATGGTGCATCCGGGCACCAGCTATCTACCATTTATGGCCATGGCCACAGCGATTTCGTCTTCAATGGCCTACTGCCTGATTATCGGCACGCCTCCCAATGCTATCGTGTACGCCAGCGGCTATCTGGAACCCAAAGATTACCTGAGGGTCGGAATTCCCATGTGGTTTATGGCCAACATCGCTCTGCTTTTGATAACGGGAGTTTACTGGGCTTTTAGAGGGTTTGGCGGATTGCCGGGGTTCTAAAGGATCTATCATTTTCAAAAAAGTTGATCTATATGAAGGGTTTAGAGGAAAAGGAGTGTTCAAAAAAAATGATTCAATACAGGGACGGCAAAATTTATTTCAGCAAGGAAGCGGAACGAAAGTTTTATTTTTTCTTGACCATCCTGATGCTGTTACTGGGCCTTCTTGCCAAAGCCGGCTTGTTTTAAAAATTGGATCATCTCTAAAGGAATTGATTTAAATTAAGGATAGTAAGATGGATTCAACCCCAAAATTATCTTTTAGATTTTATTTTCTTACCCTGAATAAAATCCTGGGAGAACCCCGTCGTTTTTTCAGCGAACTTCCGATTGATTCAGGCGTTATAAAACCCCTGGGCTTTTTGATCGTTTCCAGTATTTTCTTTACAGGTGCCAGTGTAGTAAGCAGCATGCCCTCCAACCCGCTTTATATCGGGAGTATTATTTTTGTCAACGCGGTGGGCATGGCCTTAATTGCATCCGGTCTGGGTTTTATGGTGATGGTTATGTTTATGGGAAGGTCCGTCACCTTTAAAAGACTTTTTGGCATCTATGCGTTTTCATCCGGGTTAACACTGTTAGCTGCGTGGATTCCCTTTTTTATCTGGTTTACCGAGCCCTGGAAATGGTGGCTTATCGGAACAGGCATGGCCAGGTCGTGCGGGTTCAAAGGCCGGCAAATTATAATGATCATAGGCTTGTCAATAGGCATTATGACCCTGCTTTTCTGGACTACCTTGCCACTTGTATTGCCCTCTAAATGATTGGCGACAAGGAGATATGATAAATGGGTGACAAAATAAAAGTACTCATGGTGGATGACGAAGAAAAATTTCGTTCCACCACCGAAAAAATTTTACAGCGGAAAGGATTCGAGACCGTTCTGGCCGCCAGCGGTGAAGAGGCTATTGACAAGCTGGATGAGCAACCGGACGTGGTGATCCTGGATGTTAAAATGCCCGGCATGGATGGACATCAAGCCCTGGCTGAGATTAAAAGGCGTACACCGGCCCTGCCGGTAATCATGCTTACCGGACACGGGGCCCCGCCTTCAGCCAAGGAGGCCCTGGACAAAGGCGCGTTTGATTATCTGGCTAAGCCCTGTGACATTGATATATTGGCTGCCAAAATCGAAGATGCCTGCCGGCATGCGGAAGATCCGAAAGCGTTTGAAGAAAAAAGAATCATGGGGGTTATGGTTCCTCTTCAGGAATATACAACCGTAAGTGCAGAGGAGAGCGTTAAAGATGCCATTATTAAACTGAAAGCCTCCTTTGCTTCAAAGATGTCCACCAGTCGACTGATGGAAACCGGCCATCGTTCCGTTCTGGTGATGGGTGCCACAGACAACGTCGAGGGTATTCTGGCCATAAGGGATTTGCTGGAACTGGCATTGCCGGCCTACCTGACGGCTCCCAAACCCTCCATGGCCGACAGCATCCAGTATTCCCCCATGTTCTGGCAGGGGATGTTCATCAAGGAAGTCAAACAAAAATCGGAAATCAGGATCGCGGATGTCATGTCGCCGGCACCGTTGACAATAAAGGGGACCGCCAGCCTGATGGAAGCGGCTTATATAATGATTCAAAACAACGCTCGCCGGCTGGTTGTGGAAGTGGCTGGAAAAGTCGCCGGTGTAATCCGGGAACAGGATTTGTTCTTTGAGATGGAGAAAATACTCAGGTGATAGTTAGTGTCTGTCCAGAAATGAGGATTTTTGCGTGAGATCAAGGCGGACGACAGATTTAACCCGGAGTAATAGCGTGCTATTTTGAGGAGTTAAATCATGGCGCCCAACGCAGATATCGCGGAAAAAGACCATTTGTGGATACAATTAATTCCATAGAGGTTTGTGAAGGATATCCAGCGGAGACCATCTTGAATATGGTCGATGATTTAAACTGCGACATGATTATTATGGGAACCCACGGTAAAGGAATTCTGGGGAATGCCTTTCTAGGCAGTACTGCGAAAAGAGTCCTGCGCCGGACAAGAAAACCGATTTTTATCATCCCGCTCCCCAAAGGGAAATTGGATATCACTTCCCAGGAAAAATAGACAGCAGGGATAATAAAATCGTTTCTACGATTTTATTAAAGGAGGTAATCATGCTGGTTAAGAATTGGATGAGTAAAAATGTCATTACGATAGGTGCCGATAATTCCATGCAGGACGCAACAGCGATCCTGAAACAACATCGCATTCGAATTTTGCCGGTTGTGAAAAAGGACAAGTTGGTGGGAGTCATCACCGACCGCGATTTGAAAAGAGCCTCTGCATCGGATGCGACCAGTCTTGAAATTCACGAACTGCTATATCTTCTGATGAAAATCAAAATCAAAGACATCATGACCAAAAATCCCATTGCAGTGCCATGGGATTGGACGGTTGAAGAAACAGCTGAGTTACTTCTGAACAATAAAATTTCAGGCGCTCCGGTGGTTGACGAAAAAGAATTGGTCGTGGGCGTGATCACCCAGACGGATCTGTTTCGGGTGCTCATTTCACTGACGGGCATCAATGCCGGAGGAATCCAGTTTGCCTTCAAAACCGAAGACAAGCCCGGAACCATCAAGGAACTTGCTGATGTTATCAGGGAATTCGGAGGACAGATGGTCAGCATCCTTTCATCTTACGAAAATGTACCGGAAGGATTTCGAATGGTGTATATCCGTATGCGTCATATCGATCGTGACCGACTGGCATCTCTCCAAAAAAGCCTCATGGAAAAAGAGACCTTACTTTACATGATTGACCAGCGGGAAAACCGGCGGGAATTTTTTGAAGAAAATAGTAACTGATCTCAGACAGTGGCCCGACTTTAAAACGAACCCTCGCACGCAGACCTCTGTACGCAGTATTAATTGAACTTTATAGATAACCGCAAAAAGTTTTAGGGGAAAATGTTCAAAGTTTGAAATATCGGTTGATCTCAGAGTCACTTCCCAATATCATCTATATATCGGTGAACATTGGTAATACGTCTGTGTAAACCCTATCGTTGCAAAAGCCGGAGGGCTTCAGAACGCAGGGATTTATCCCTGGTGTTTATGCAAC
>QMMS01000517.1 GCA_003647375.1 Deltaproteobacteria bacterium | reverse complement strand
ATTTACCCCAACCTTGGAGTTTACCCTGGCGTACGTTAACCTTTTTGTCAATGATTGAAGCGCCGCGGGACTCTCAATAGCGGTGATAAATTTTGACTTTGCCGTGTATGCTTGCTATATTTATCAATTATTTTAGAAAGAAGACTTAAAGTTGATGGGCAAAGGGGATCCGATGTCGAAAAAAATGAAACCCAAGAATTTATCGGATGTTGATAAAGGTCTGGTCGCCATGTTCTTAAAAATGTCGATAGAGGAGCGGCTGCGAGCAAATGATAATGCCACCCGCACTATATGGGAATTGAGAAATGCCTACAAAAAGCAAAGAACCATCAGGCCCGGATCTAAGCGTACTACTTGAAGGGCTTCAGACACTCACCCTATCACTCCTCAGCGCATAAGCGATGACAATGCCGCAGAGAAATGCCACGGCAAGATTCACCGTCAAGGTGATGCCCAGCATGATCAGCGCCACAAAAAGATCTTTGCGTTCGGTGAGGTCATTGATCATGAGGGCCAGTTGTGCTCCGGCAAAAACCAGAAGAACCCCCAGCACCGACATGGGTAGCAGATTTAAAATGGGAAGCGCGTTCTGCCCGAATAAGACGGCCAGGGCCACAAAAATGGTGCCGATCATTACATTTGCGGCAGCGGTGCGCGCCCCGAATCGATACATGGCGGCCATCCCCCCTGCTCCATGGCACATGGGGATACCCCCCAGCACAAAACTGAATATGTTCGCAATACCCTGGCTGTTGGCAATGGAACGATAGGATGCCCGCTGAGCCTTTTCAGCGAAGTATTCATGCATGACATCGGTATTGGAGAGTATGGCATTGCCGATGGTCATGGGAATCTGGGGCAGTACCAGAACCGGCAGCACCCAGAGGATATCACTCCAGGATGGCAGGCCGTAAGGAAAAAAACGGGGCAGATGAAATCCGATTTTCATCTCCTCCCATCTCACCGGCTTGCCGATAAAGAGCCCGACGGCAATACCGCCCGCCACAACCAGGACCGCCGCAGGAATTTTTCGATTGTCGAGAAGCAGAAACGTAATGATCATGCCCACGATTCCCAGGACAATTCCCGTGTTGACAGCTCCGATGGTCTGAATGACCAGGTTGGGATCCGGTTTGATTATAAAATTCAGCCCCTTGCTCATCAGGATGATGCCGACACCGAGTTGAACGCCGCGGACGGTGCTTTTGGGTGTGTATTTACCGATCACATGAATCAGACCGGTTGTACCCAACAAAAGAACAACCACGCCCATCCAGAGACTGGCGGCAATGATCTGCGTCGGTGTAAGCCCAACGGCAATGGCATAAGCGCCGATGACCTTCATGGGTTGGACCGGTACCGGCACCTTGAAGTAGATGCCGGCAGCAATATAAAACAGACCTGCGCTCACCATGACATTGGTGACATTCAGCCCGTTTAAAACAATCATGGCAATGGCAATAGGAAGCAGTGTTCCCAGATCCCCCAGCGATCCCGCGAATTCAACGCGGTTGAATATAAATGTTGGCTGGTTCCGGGGCAACTCCGGTTTTGTCGACTCAATTTTAGCATCAGGCATCGCGGGCCTCCATTTTGTTCTTTTTACCCAACCCGGATAAACAGGAAAAGTAGAAAATTATATATCACAAAATCACGAAAGTATGAAACCACGAAAAAGACCCCTATCCAAATTAATTGCAGAGGATTATTCGGCCATGTAAAATTAGAGGAATTTGGAATTCTCCTGATGCGCCGGCACTGGAAGGAAAGGCAAATCATGGAACCCAACCCGCAATCGAACGGTCACATCAACGAGCGCGATGATGACCCACAAAAAAACGTATTATGCCAAATTATTCAGGCGGTTTGTCTTCCTGACCATGATCTGCTCGCTGGTGCCCCTGCTCTTAGTGGGGTGGGGCAAAAAGGATGATGCGGAGAAAAAAGACATGCAGAACAAAATTCATAAAGTCATAGAATCGCCGCGATCGGCGTTCAACATCTTTCCGAAAAACAGACGCAAAAAATAAACCGGTTATCTGCAAAACTCAAGCTGGGTTATCTTGGCGGTCTGTGGAAATTCGTTTTAAAGCCGGCCAAAACTCGTTCCTAAGGCGTCTAACGATCTCAGACAGTTGCCCGACTTTAAAACGAACCTCCGCAGACCTCTGTACGCGGTATCGATTGAGCATTATAGATAGCCGCATAAGGTAATATGCAGTTCCACGTTTCGTATCATCATAACTATTTGTTGTTGGTGCGCATTATCGCCAAAGCCCGATGTGCAGCATCGACCAATGGGTGTACTGTCGGCGCAGATGTCAGCAGCGGATGGGTTGCTATCTGCATCATGTCCATTTCGCGCACTGTGACTTTCTTCTGGACTGCGAGTGCAATCACGTTAATTAAATCACCCACGGACGGTCCACCCGATATCTGGCCACCGAGAAGTATACCCGAGCGATCAGCGAAAACCAGTTTAACCTTCAATTCACGGGCGCCGGGAAGCATTCCCGGATGGCGATCCGGAGCCGTAGCAGTCGCGGTAACAATACGAAATCCTTCTTTTTTACTGGTTCGACACGTCATTCCTGCGCTGGCAAATGAAACACCCCCGATCTGTGTGGAAAAAGCGGCAATGGTGCCCTGTATTTGATGCAGTACGCGAATTCCGAAAATATTCGTCCCCGCATTCCGAGCTTCAGCTGTGGCAGTCGAAGCAAGCCATACCGGTGCCGCCTTCCGGGTAAAGAAATCGCGTTTTACAGCACAGTCACCCACGGCAAATATATTCTCCTCGCTGGTTCGCATATAGTCATCTACCCAGATGGACCCGCTCTCAACAATCCTGAGACCTGCTTCTTCAGCTATTTTTCCGGCCGGTTTAGCACCGATGCTAACCAGCACCATGTCTGCCGGGATGTTCTCTCCGTTATCAAGAGTAACTGATTCTGCACTATTGCTCCCATCTATGGAAAAGACAGAATGACTGGTATGAATTTTGATTCCCAGCTTGTTTAAAACCTGGGCTATTTCATCACAGAATTCATCATCAAAGGCATTGTAAAGCAGCTTGGGCATAATTTCAATCAAATGGACCTCAACATCTGAAGCCTTGGACAACTCATCGGCAAACTCCGCCCCGATAAAACCACCTCCGATAATTGCAATTTTTTTTGCTTTTTTTACGCTTTCTCGCAGGGCTGTCATCTCCGACATGCTTTTTCGGATTGCAACTGACACTTTCCTGTTTACACTCTGTAAAAAAAATTGACACTCGGTCATTTTTATCCAATCTGGTTTGTCAACCCTGAAATAATATTCATATTATTTCCAATTGGTTAATAGATTTTATGGGT
>QMMS01000516.1 GCA_003647375.1 Deltaproteobacteria bacterium | reverse complement strand
CGTTTTTATAATAAGTTTGATAACCATGCATACCTGTATACGATAAATACTTCCACTCATAATGAGTTACACTTTTTCTCATAGACATACATATACCTATTATATAAATTACTACCATAAGTATAATCACAAACAATAATGCTGCAGTCATATTTTTCTCCCATTCTTCCTAGTTAATAAACATCTAATAAAACCAATAATCCCACGAGCAACTTCCGATATAACAGTTAATATAAATAGTACAAAGAAAATTAATCCTATTGTACGTGCTATATGAAAAAATAAATACAGTATTGGATTATCACATGCTGTTATCATTTGCTTTCTCCTTATCCATTCCCTGGTCCATGTAAGTCTTTATTGTCATACCCATGTCCGTGTATATCGTGTTCTCTTTCTCTATTATCCTCCCAAAATTCTACTCGTTCTGGTTTAGAAGCATAGAATAATTTACATCCAGTAGAATTACATCGTTTTGTCCCTCTATTACGTTTACAAGTTTCTGATCTATACTTTCTCTTTGGATAAAGATAACATTTATATTTACTCATGTTCTTACTCCTTTATTAAAATAATATTTTTCGTTACAAAGTAAATCTTTTTTATAAAATTTGTTACATCCTACAACTTTTCTAATTGGCTCATCAAACTTCTTACACCAAGAATATTGATTGGTCATTACAAGCCAATTATCACAAATTTGACATTTAAATTCGTTGTCACATCTTCTAAGCATTTATTTTCCCTTATGTATTTTATTAATACAATTACCTTTGTGTGCAAATATTATTAGTTAAACTATAATATAATCACTAATTAGTACTTGTCAAGGGTTGTGTCGAAAAAAAAAGCGCGCAAAAGTTATATTGATGGTGTAGTGAGTGAAGGGAAAGGAAGGGAAGGCAATGGGGGAGAGTAGGTAAATTAGTACTACTATTACTAATTGGATAAGTACTAGGTTATTACTATGTACTAGAATGGTATTACTATTACTAATTGGATAAGTACTAGAGGAGGTACTACTAGGTTATTACTACTATGATGGTCAATAGTTATACTATACCTGAGATATAAATTAAGGATGGAGTATCGTGGTCTAAACCTAAATTCACTCCAGAACTATACTATGGGAGTCCCCTATAGAATTGTAAGTATTTTAATACATATTTGATACAATATAGGGCCCCTTTTGCCTTACATGTATCTTATGTGTTTGATTGTGCTTACAAGTAGTTGAACACATTATTCTGAATTGGTCAGAATTTTGATTGATGTTTTACTACCCCCCCCCCTCCTTCGGAGTGGGAAACTTTAGTAAAGGAGATTATTATGAATACTTATGAAGCAGCAAGAGACGCATTATTGGCAATCGATATTAAATACGCAGCAAGTGCAATAGTGACTATGGAAGAGATATTGAGTGCAATTACTCATCTGAACAAAATTGGCAATCCTCCTAAAGGTACTAAGTATAATGACACGTTCTTGGGAGAGGCAAGAGTAGTTACCAAGAGTATGGTAGAATTCATGGAGAAACATAAAGTCTGGTGGTCTATCCCTGAGGTCCATACATACCTTTTGAAGCGAGCTAATGACAGCTTGAAACAGGATACTGAGTACAAGGCATTACATCGTGCTGTGAGAGTCCTTAATAAGGTTAACCACCTCACTGCACTCATTTCGGGATTTGATAAATCCAAATGGGAACTCACAGCAGCACGTACCAGACTGTTGATGAGGTTTTATTAACCGTTGGAGCCCTTCGGGGCTCTCATCACATGAGCCTTCGAGCACTAGTTCGAGGGTTGATGTGGTGAATTAAAGCAATTAATCATAATATAAAGGAGAATTGACATGGCACTAGAAAATGTTAAAGATTTGTATCTCACACTCTTGGACGAAGCAATTGCTGAAGTTAAATCAATGTTATTTACTGAATACTCTGACCTCTACAAAGACGTTAATGGTTTCCGTCCTAGATTCACCATCGAACAGTACAACCAGTACAGTGTTCAGGCTATTGATGCTAAGATTGCTCGACTCGACGAAGAACTGAAAGTAGTCTTTGCAAGAGAAGAGGCTCAGGAGAAGATGAACATTGATGCCTTCAAAGAACTCTTGGTGGATACTGTTGGTTATGGTGCAGACGACCAAGAAGTTGCACTACGTTGGTTGGCTGATGGCATCGATTCTGAGTATGAATTTGATGGTCTGATGTACGAACATGGCATACTAGGTACTGAGATTGCTAATGAAATGAAGTGTGTCTACTTCGCAGACCGTTGATTAGAGGTGTAGTACCTAACGTCTAGGGATTTTAGACGCAATCTGTTCATAATATACGAAGGAGATATTATGGGTATGTACGCCGACGTCCTCGGTAACGAAGTCAAGTTTTCTGGCTTAGTTGGCCGAGCCATCTGCAACGCCAAAGGGATTGCACAGGCAGATAATATTGTCGAAATCAACAAGGACGAGGTTAATTCCGTTCTTTGCGAAATCGAATCAATGTTTTCTGCAGGTCTTTCTTTGGTAGAGAATGGCAATATAGCAGCTAATAGATGTAGCAAGATTTCATCTTTAGCTTCTTTTGCCGCTCTGCTTGTAGAATGGCATTGCTTCGCTGACGAAGACTCAATGGTCTTCGCATAGCGATGCATTGGATACTGAATAAGATTCGGACCCAGCCGGGGGTTGGCAACACAAAACCGGCGCAGGTGATAGATGGCTATAATGTCAATAACAAGAAATTTGAAGAGGATTATCATGGGATATAACACTAATTTGGACAAAGTAACAGACATGTACGAAACTGGCATGGAAATGTACCAACAGCTTAAGCAAGAGCTTACAGGTACATATTGGGAACTCGTTGACATTGCTCAGCAGTGTCGTGAACTTAACCAAATAACCATTAACCTTGAAGAATTGGATGTTTTTGAGAATTTGAGCATTATTAACGCGCTTACTTAAATAAACCGTTTTTTTAGCTATTACTTTAACAAAGGAGTTACTATGGATTACATAGCGATGTCAGAAGCAGTTCATATTGGATTATTTTGGAGTTTAGTTGTTATAACTATAATAATGACGGTTCCAATAATATCTTGGTCACGTTGCTCTGACCCAGACCATCCAGTAATACGTCCAATTTTAGGTATAATAGGGTTTGCAGCTCTTGTTTACTGTATGAACTATTTGTACACTTTTGAAGACGAATTGCTTGATTTATATTATGTATTTAACAATCATCTGAGCGTGTATAAATAGGTTTTAGGCTCAGAGCGTCGTTCCTTATGGAGCGGGTGGCGTTTTACCAACAATTAGGAAATTAAGGAGAATTATCATGTGGAATTTCAT
>QMMS01000515.1 GCA_003647375.1 Deltaproteobacteria bacterium | reverse complement strand
AAATCGAATTCATCGACCTTGGCTTCAATACCGCCAAAAGAGTGAAAGCTTTGCAGGCCGGGGAGATCGATGTGGCCGATCTGAGTGGATCGGATGAAGGCGACGCTTTTCAGATGCTGAACAAAGACCCCCGCATCCGTATTGAACCGGTGGCCACGGCCCGGGTCAATGTACTACGCATGCGTGTGGACAGGGAACCCTGGCAGGACAACCGGGTCCGCACGGCACTTAAACTCTGCCAGTACCGTGAAAAAATATTGCTCCTGGCCGGCATGGGACAAGGCCATATCGGCCGGGACTGCCATGTTTTCCCGGGACATCCTGAATACTGCCAAAAGCCTGCCATCAAATTTGACCCTCGCAAAGCCCGGTCCATCCTCATGGAAGCAGGATATCCCGACGGCCTGGATGTGACCCTCACCATAGGTGATAACCGGCCGGATATCCATAGGTATGCTGAAATTCTTCAAAGCGATGCCGCCGAGGCAGGATTCAGAATCAGCATCGACAAAATTTCCGAACAAAAATACAAACAGTCATTTACTGAAATTGACTTCGGCATTACACTCTGGAGGCATTATCCCCTGGGAACGACGGCCCTCAACCTGGCCTACGCCGCAGATACGGAAGGCGCACCCACGCCAATGAATGAAACCCGCTGGGTGGACGAGGAATTCTCACAACTGCTGGCCGAGGCCAATGCCAGCCTTGACCTGAAAGAGCGGCACAGGCTGTTTTGCAGGCTTCAGGACATTCAGACGGAGAGAGGCTCCATCGGTATTGCCTGGTGGCAAAACCGCTGGACCGGCGTCCTGAAAAAGGTGCAGGGGCTGAAAACCCACCCAAGCGGTTACCTGCTCCTGGACAGGGTATGGGTGCGCAAAACGTAATACTCGATTTTCTGGATTGAAGATTCCTCACGGCAAGCCGCGAGGAATCTTCGACCGTAAGGAATTCTGCCTAATTTTGATTCGCTCGCAATCTCCGCAGCAAGCTGCGGAGATTGCGCTCGATGTTGCGGTTCAGCTCACACGCAATGATAACCGTATACCGGTTATGGCAAAGTATAAATCACACCCCCCCAGGTCAGTCCCGCTCCTAACCCAATGAACATGACTGTGTCCTTTGGTTTCAGCATGTTTTTTTCAAAAAGTTCGTCAAATGCAATAGGAATGGTTGCCGCAGTTGTATTGCCATATCGTTGAATATTGTTATAAATATTTGCTTCCGGGATATTCATCCGTTCCCTGAAAGCTTCGTTTATTCTCAAATTTGCTTGATGGGGAATAAACATATTTACATCTTCAATATTCATGTTTGCTTTTTCCAACAACTCCCCTGCTACCTTTGGCAGGCGAGTCACAGCTAATTTGAATACCGTTTTGCCATCCATATAAGGAAAATGCTCCTTATTTTTGATAACGGTTTGACTGATTGCCTTTCCAGATTTCCGAGCAGGCATTCCTGCTCGCAATGCACCTGAATATTTTCCGTCAGCATGGAGGATCGATGTTATGATTCCAACGTCATTACTAGTTTCAACCGCTTCAATACAAACAGCACCGGCACCATCTGCAAATATCACCACGGTATCGCGGTTTTCAGTTATGAGCTCTAAGTATCGACTTTGATATTCAGCACCTACCAAAAGAATCTTTTGCGCTTTTTCGCTTCTGATGTATGTGTCGCAAATTTCCAATCCATGCAGAAATCCGGTGCATTGCTGACGGATATCGAGAGCAGGTACATTATGCGCACCTAGTCGATTTTGCAAGAATACCCCGGAACCAGGTACATTCACATCGGGTGTCATGGTTGCAAATACAATTAAATCTAAATCCTCGGGATTCCAGTCTGCTCTTTGCAGTGCTATGATTGCAGCCTCATACGCAAGGTCCGAAGTTCCCACATCCTCACCTTCACTGACCCAATACCTGGCTTCGATGCCCGTGCGTTGCACAATCCATTCGTTTGATGTTTCGATCAATTTGCTTAACGCTTCGTTCGCGACATGATTATCTGGTACATATCTGCCGGTGCTTTTAATAATAGATCGTTTCATAGAATAAAAATGCCTTTCTGCCTTTTGTTTTTGTTTATACCGGTTGTCATAAGTCTGTTCCGATACGAGATTCGTATTTATGAAAAATAGACCCGTTTATAAACGAGGCCGGCGTAAAACAGCTCTTATGTAGGCTGTTATCCCCTTTTCCTTTTCCAGCCTTTGACATCCCTCGGTGAGTCGATCTTTAAAACCATCGCCTTTTCCGTTAAAAAGAAGAAGGATGGCAAATTCATCCCTGATGTTTGCCATTGAAGAGTCTTCGAGATTACAACCGTTTTCATAAAGCAGCCGGGTAATATCCGATACAACGCCCGGCCTGTCCTTGCTAAAAGCAGCCAAAATAAATTTTTTCCCCATTTTGTACCTCCTTCATTCGAGTAAAATGAACATATAGATAATTTGGCAGTAGTTATGTTTTATGCTTTGTCGCGCACCTCAGCGCATGAAAATTCAAGCCTTGTTTTCAGCGTATGTTTTCAGCATGCCGCCGTCAAACAACAGGTCCCCGCCAACCAGGTATTTTGCATGCTTAGAAAACCCGAATACAAAAAGGTTGGCCACTTCTATGGGGCTCATCATCTCCTTCACCCTGGAAAACCCCATCATGACATCATGGACGACGGCCTCCTCGGTGATTCCCCGCTGCGCTGCCTGGGCAGGAATTTGATTCAAAGCCAACGGTGTTTTGACGAATCCTGTGCTGACCGTGAAGGAACGAATTTGTCCCATACCCTCCGCCGAGATGGCCTGGGTCAAGGCCCGCAGCCCGAACTTGGTGATGTGGTACACCGGCTTGTTCAGTGTACAGATAAAGCCGTGGACCGAGCACATATTGCCGATGGCCCCCTTGCCGTCCGGCCCGGCCTTCATGTGTGGGATGGTCGACTTGCTGAGAAAAAAAGGCGCCCGCAGCATGAGACGCTGCATGTAGTCGTATTTTTCCATGGGAAAGTTTTCAACGGAATCGATGTGCTGAATACCGGCAATATTGGCCAGATACCTGATATTTCCCAGGCCGGCAGCCGCTTCCACTGCATCTTCGATCTGATTGTCCTCACAGAGGTCGGTCTTTCGGAAAATCATCCGGCCGCCAAAATTTTCCACGATGCCGACGGTCTCCCCGCCCTTTTTCTCATCGATGTCCAACCCGACGACGCAGAGGCCGTTGACGGCGGCCGCAACCGCCGTGGCCCGGCCAATACCGGTGCCCACACCTGTCACGATGCAGATATTTTCAGCACAAAAATCACTGTCATCGACCGTAAGAACATCTTCTTTATTTATACTCGGTTCGTTGATATCCATTTT
>QMMS01000514.1 GCA_003647375.1 Deltaproteobacteria bacterium | reverse complement strand
CTTCATCAGAGGGTGAAGGAAATTTCTGACATGACGTGTATGTAAGATCTCGGTCCCTCTCAGCATCAACCTAAAGAGAGGAGACCACAAATGTTATCGACAAATGTTGACAGTGGGGCGTCAAGTTTTTCCAACAAGAAAACTTATCCAGCCAGGGGAAAGCGTTACTCGAAAGCTCAGAAGGAGGAGATCCTTGAATACGCCAAAGCCGACAGCGTTGAGGCTGCGGCGTCGAAGTTCAATGTGACCGGCACCTCAATCTATGAATGGCGCCGTGCCTTGAGGCGCCGTGGAGGAAATGATGGTTTCCCAGGGGAAGAGGGGAAAATCGAAGTAGAGGATCCCACGTTAGATAGAGACCGTCGGGTTATTGGGATGTGGCGCCAGCACCCCGGCTACGGACCGAGTCAGGTTCGCAATATGCTCAAGCGTGGAGGCTTTAAAGTTTCGGTGGGCACAGTGCGGCATGTGATGGAAGAAGATGGCTATCTCCCGCCGACCCTGAAGCGCAAGGAACATGTCGGTCGCTATGAGGCAGGACGGCCTCGGGAACTGTATCATCTGGATTTCTATCACTTTTATGTCCATAAGCAAAAACAGTGCGTGTTGTTCATCGAAGATGATTATTCCAGATTCATCGCCGGCTGGACAATGGCCCCAACCGAGAAAGCGGACCCGGTGATTGAAAGCTTTGATCAGTCGGTACAACGATATGGTAGGCCGGATGGAGTGATGACGGATAGAGGTTCTGCTTTTCATTCCTGGAAAGGGTTGTCCCGCTTCGAGGCCCTGTTGGAAGACTATGAGATCAATTATTTCCTTGCCAAAGAGGCAGCGGTTAACGGTAAGGTTGAGGCCCTCAACGCCAGTTTTCAGAAGGAGTGCGTGGAGCAGAATGAATTCATGGACCTGACGGATGCCGCTCGAGGAATAGGACGCTGGGTAGAGCACTACAACCACCGGCGTACCCACCATGGTCTTGGCGGTCTTTTAGTTCCAGCGGATCGGTTCTACGGGGTGGCGGATCAGACCCTGAAAAAGATCGAACAAGGGCTGGGAGCCGATACGGCGGAGATCACCAGTCCGGATAGCCGCGGTCTGGATCTATTTAGGGTCGTTTCTTATGGCGGCAAGCCACAGATATGGTTGATGGGGGAGAAAATTATCGGGTAAGAGGTTGAAAAAGGGTGGCTGATTCGTCATAAAGAAAGGTCACAAAACCAAACGAAAAAGCCACCCCACCGATGATGAATATAAAAGAAGATCTCAAAAAAAGCAAGCTGACTTTAATCGCCATGGACAAAATGATTAAAACATATGCCTCCGACATGGGGGTGAACCTGAACGGTCCTCTGGCCGCAATCTGTAAGGATGCCGGAGTCAATAGAACACAGGTATATGAACGGAAAAATTAGTTGGACAAGGCCCTGGCAGAGTTGGAGCTTGAAGGCCCCGGGCGTCCTTCCAATCACCCGATCGCAGACGACGGTCGAAAAGAGTCGCGGGGTTGGGAACTGCGCGAGAAGGTTCTGAGATATCGCCTGAATTATCCCGGGGCCGTGGTGGTCCATAGCGGAGGGCGAGCTACTTACAGCAATGCTTTTATCCGTTTTATTCTCGACCTGCATGACGAGTGGGAAGGTTCGCCGGAATGGTTTTGCAGGCAGGTGGAGGTTCCTTACTCAACTTTCAGGGTTTGGTGTAACAAGGACAAGGGGCAGGCCTATGCCGAACATCGAGATCGACCGATTCCTTATATGCCGATTTCGGCAAGTGCAGATTTTCGACGTATTGTCGATGATTTCGCAACATGGGAAGGTGGCATCAGGGACTTTTTCAAATACGAAACAGTCCGTATGCAACTGGGACCAACTCCCATTCGTAAGGTTTTGGTTATTTGCGGGATGTTGCCGGTGCGGTCGGGAAAGGCCCCTCGCTACCGGGGCTCCACGACACGATGTCAACCCGGTAATATCCTGGTGACCGATGGCAAGACGGTGAAAGTGAAATTTACAGCCGGCAGTGAAGTGCGGACCTTCAATTGGCAAGGGATGGTAGATCAGGCGACCGCCTGCCATACGGCGGTGGTTGTGACTGAAACAGAATGTGCTGATGGTGTACGGGATGCCTTTGAGAGCAGCTGTGCTTTTCTTGGCCGGGCACCACAGGCCCTGGTTCATGACAACAAGCCAATTCATGATGATCAGAGATTGCGGGAGCATATTGAAAAGACAACAAAGATGATCCCGGCCACCCAGATGCGACCTGAGAATAAGGCCGTTATTGAAGGGGAATTCGGTAAATATGAACAGGCCGTGGGCGCCATCTGCCTCGATGACAGCAGTAAGGGCAAACTCACACATAGCGCTGTCCGGGAGATCCTCCGTGCTTATACCGCCGGGCTCAACCATGCAGGACGCGCTGAGCTTGATGGAAAAAGTCGGCAGGAGGTTCTACGAGCAACCTGCCCGGATCCGGACAAAGATCGGAAGTTCATTGAACAATTACATTCTGACCATACCGCAACAAAGCGAGTTAACATCCTACCGACCCAGCCGGTAAGCCGTATCATATTGGATGAAGGCTTCAGGCGCTTCGGGATAGAAGATATGGATCCAGAAGGTAAAACTCGGCAATGGCTCGCAGCACGTTACACTCCGGAGGCCATCCGTCAGGGACTGGCGATTTTCGGTACCGAGCGGAATAAAGGCCGTCTTCGCAACAAGACGGCCCATCGTTATCTTGTTAAGGTGATCCAGAATAGCCAGGCGGAGATAGATCTGCGTCGGCAAGAAGAAAGTTTGCGGGAATTTGCCGAAATTGAGCGTCAGGGGTGGATACAGGAATTGGAAGCAGAGTACAAAACTCTGGAGACGGAGTGTGACGGAAGCACGCCAGAGAATAATTTGGCATTTCGCCTGAGTGACAGCGCCGTATTTGGCGGCTTGTCCCTCCAGAGGGCCTTTTGGGAAAACAAGCTAAAGCTCATTCTTGAAAAAAGTCGTGATAAATTTTCTGCTGTTTACAGCCATGTCCAGCGGTTGTTTGAGGCAACATGGGAAAATCGATTCGCGTTGGTCGCTAAATTGGTTGCCTGGGAGTATCAACTTACCAGTTGAACCTCACAAGCCGAACAGTCCTCTCCAGGATTACTAGTGCTTAGCGGGGTGGCGACTCACCATACGAAACAGGTATAAAGAAGGGTGAATGTTGAATCAGAAAAAAAGAATCAGACAAGCAAGTGTGTTTGGAAGATTTATTTTTTAAGAATAAGTGTAATCGAAACTGATTTGCAAGTAATCATGGCTCATTCAGAAGGGCCGTTTGAGTCAAACTAGCTGGGGGAGACTGAGAATCTTCTGTATCTTTCAGTGTCAGG
>QMMS01000513.1 GCA_003647375.1 Deltaproteobacteria bacterium | reverse complement strand
TGTAAAGTTTTCATCATGGATTTCCCAGTTCAGATAAATCTGACTTTGATCGGTCGGATTAATCTTCAGCGTACTGTCAAACTCCATGTCATACCACATATAGGCGTCTTTCTCTGATATACCATCGTCATTATCGAGATAGGTACCTCTTGTGTTGATCATGCCGGAATAGTCATACTCAACAGCATAGGCGGCGCCGGCTGCAAACAGCACGGCTAGTGTAATGATAAATAGTTTTTTCATCTTAAAATCTCCTCCTAAAGAGTTTTAATAAAGTGAAATTTTCTCATTCAAACAACCTTGTTGTACAAGCTACTTCATGGAACTTTTGATATATGATTGCCTTTCATCACCTCCTTTTCGTTGTAAGTTAAACAAAAATAAACATAATTAAGCATAACGATTAAACAAATCGCGACATTTATAACAACTTATAAACTATAAGTCAAGAAATTAGACCGTTTTGCAAGCTTCTGACCCAAAAATGCCAGATGTGGTATGTTTGATGCGTACCCATACCAATGAAAGTGTTTCCGCGAAACCAAAATACTGCCTCATTAACCAATTTCCAGCATACCTATCTGTTCTCATCTCCAATGTCCAGAAAAAAATATCGGAATCTCCTATATCGATACTTTATTGGAACCCGACCCGGATAAACCGGAAAAGAAAAAGCTCTTTTATCACGAAAAAGACCATGAAACTTTTCGTGTTTTTGAAGAATCCCGCAGCAAGCTGCAAGGAATCTTCGACCGTAAGGAATTCTGTCTAATTCAGATTCGCTCGCTAACCCCACGGCAAGCCACGGGGAATATGCTCGCTGTTGCGGTTCAGATTTCGTGTTTCCGTGATTGCTTTTATTTTTTTTGCTACAAAATACACAAATTTTATATGCGATAGCACAATAACAATTTAATCTGTCATGTCAAATTAAAAAAAGCATCGGTTAATGCTTTCAAAGACTGGCCCGGCATGCTAAAAGTGAATATGCCTGTCAATCGGAAAATTCATTGGAAAAACATATGACAAGGGAGTAACGTAAAGGTGAAAAAACAGATTCTGATTTCGATCGTGTTGATCAGCCTGCTGGCAATGGGTTCGGCTTTCGTTGCCACGGTCACCGCATCTGCAGAGACCATGTCCGGCATCCTCATTGTTCCGTTCAGCATCCATGCTGAAAACAACCCGTCCTTTCTCAAACCGGCTATCACGGACATGCTCTACACACGCCTGTCTGCCGAAAATCGAACCGTCTTCGTGGACAAGACGCCTGGCCGTACAGATCCTGTCTCATTTGAGGACGCCGTCTCCATGGGTCAGCAACAAAACGTGGATTATGTGCTCTTCGGCAGCATTACCATGCTGGGTGCCATGATCAGCACGGATGCGCAACTTGTCGGCGTTGTCCAGGAAAAGCCCCTGCTGACATTCAACGAGGTCGGGCAGGACCAGGGCGACATCATTGCCCATATCGATCATTTGACAACCCGAATCAATGAAACCATTTTCGGTGTCGTAAAAGCCGTCGCGCCACCGCCGATACCCGCTCCGGGGCCCGACGATATTCACACCCACCCGGAAAAACTGGTGATTCCCGGCCTGTCGCCCCAGACACCGCCCGAGCCCAAACCACCGGCAGCCCCTGCTCCCGCCATGGTTATGGCACCCCAACCCGACAAGGAAGATGTTTCCCTGTCATACTGGAAAAGCGAAAATTTTTCAGAAGCTATCCAGGGCATTTCCATCGCAGATATCGACGGTGATGGTTCCAACGAGATCGTCTTTGTCAGCGACAACCAGATCTTTGTCTACCGATACCAGAACGAGCGCCTTCAGGAAATCAAAACCTTCAGCCACAAATCCTTTATCAACCTCATACATGTCGACACGGCCGATATCAACCAAAACGGCACGTCTGAACTTTTTGTGACGGATTATATCTCCAGCCAGCAGCGGGTGAGGTCGATGGTGCTGGAATGGAACGGCCGGGATTTCGATATCATCGATGAAAAAAAAGACTGGTACCTGCGCGTCCTGCAGACACCCGCATCCGGCCCGATTCTGCTGGGCCAGAAACACGGCCTGCCGGCGCCTCTTGACGTCTTTATCCCTATCAAGGAAACCCTGTTCCACGAGGATGTGCATAAAATAAGGTATCAGGACGGACAATATAAGCCCGCAGACCTGTATGTTTTGCCGAAGGGGCTGTCGCTGTACGATTTTTCACGCGGTGACGCATCCAACAAAGGGCATAATGAGATCGTGTCCTTCTCTGGGAAAGATCATATCAATATATACAACCAGAACGGAGAAATTGCCTGGGAGAGCAACGAAGCCTATGGCGGGAACCGACTGTTTTTATCGGCACCGGATCCCGATACCCCCCGCACGGACAACATCAGGACCCCCAAGACGGTCAACTACTACCTTCCTCAGCGGATCCACATAGCCGACATCGACAGGGACGGATTGAACGAAATTATCATCCTTAAAAACAAGAATACCGCCAGTCTTTTTTCGCGTATCAAGGCTTTCAAAGAGGGGCATATCGCTTGTCTTTCCTACGACGATATCGGCGTCCAGCTCAAGTGGCAGACACGTACTATCTCCGGATATATCAGTGATTACGTCATCGGCGACCTGGACAACGACGGCCTGAATGAAGTCGTGTTTTCCACAGTGACAAAGAATAAATCGGCGTTTAGCAAGGGGAAGAGTTTTATAATATCCTGTAAGCCGGTTTCAGAGTGACTTTGTGTTTGGTGTTTGGTGTTTGGTGTTTGGTGGGTTTGTTTGTGGGGGGAATATAGATGGCATTCATTTGCTTTGAGAATCTTCGGGTTTTCCAATTGGCTGAAAAGCTGTGTGATGACATATGGGAAATTGTCGGAAAATGGAACTATTTTGAAAAAGACACTGTCGGCAAACAACTGGTGAGATCGGCAGATAGTATCGGAGCCAACATCGCCGAGGGATCTGGAAGGGGATACCCTAACGATAATAAACGGTTTGTTAGAATTGCTCGCGGTTCCTTGAACGAGACAAAGTTTTGGCTACGCAGAGCATCCAAAAGAGGCTTAATGGACAAAACCCAAAGTGAATGCCTGACAAAAACCCTTGACGAATTAGCACCGACATTAAATGCATTTTTAAGCTCTATCGGTCCGAACACCTGAAAACCCTTCACCAAATACCAAACACAAAACACCAAACTCATAAATCATTTTCGTGTTTTCGCTCTTTCGTGTTTTCGTGATGAAAGGTTTTTTCTTTTACACTATTCTCTTAAACGCTTTTTCAAAAAACGTCTTATCCAGTTTGATCCATGTAGGCCTTCCATGCGGACAATTGGAGGGGTTTTCGCAGGCATCGAGCTGTTCAAGCATGGTCTTGATTTCCATA
>QMMS01000512.1 GCA_003647375.1 Deltaproteobacteria bacterium | reverse complement strand
TCCTGGCCTTCGTAGCCCCTTCGGCGGAGTAGGCTTGCTCTGTCAATTTAAAAAAAAGACTGAGCAAGCCTACTCCGCCGAAGGGGCTACGAAGGCCAGGAGCGAAGCTACCCTTTGAAATTCTGCGGTTTGCTTGTTTTAAAATCGATAAAGCGTAGCGTCATCAATATTCGATATTCGCTTTTTCAAAGTTTCTTTTTCGATTAGACCGACCGATTTTTTGGCCAGCGGCGGCGCTGAACCCTGAACCTCTGAACCCTGAACCTTACCTACCTGAACTCTGAACCCGTTCTTAACTAAAAAGGTAAAACCCAAGGGCCTTGTCAAGCGCCTCTGTGGGAGCGTATTCGGTTCCGACATTTTGTCCAATGATATTGCGGATGATCACCTTTTTTTTGACCAGGGTTCTTTGGGCATCATCCAGGTGAAATTTAACTATAATAACATCTCCGACGGTACAATTGTGCTGCGAATTTATCTGGAGTTTCAAACCGGTGGTAGACAAATCTTTTACCGCTATCAAGCCGCCCTCAGCCTGTTTGCCGTCAGCAATCAGAACAAAAGAGCCGGGTAGATTCGTTTCTTTACGATATTTTTTCCGCTTTTCCAATATGGAAGTATACCCATACCCGCAGGGACAGGTAACCTTCACTTTGATTATTTTATCAAGGCTGGCATACTTGGATACATTTACTGTCTTCGATTTCTGGCATTTCGGGCAGCTAAATGTGGCCATTTGGTTGCCGGTAATGTAAACTTTCTCAGTCATAAGGATTTCCCAAGCCGTAAATCAGCGATAAATGTTTTACTCTTTTTTTTATCACGAAATCCATATTTTTAAAACAGGATTTTCGAATTCGTCTCCGCTTAAGCTATAGCATAAATTCAAACGCTAATCCCTGTAAAAATGGTGGATTTAGCGACTTTTCAGTGATTTCTTCTCGCAAAACTACGAAAAACAGGCTTTTACCTATTGACTTTCAGATATTTTTGAGTTAAATTGAATTCAACAAAGCTTATCAAAGCTTTAAAATTAAACTCTTAAGAAGGAGACAGAAATGACCAAAGCTGAGTTAATTGAAAAAATGGCAAAAGATGCCAACGTGTCCAAAGTAGCGGCTGGCGCAGTTCTTGATTCGTTCATGGCCAATGTCACCAAGGCCCTTAAAAAGAAAGACGGCAAAGTCACGTTGGTCGGATTTGGCACGTTTCAAAAAACGCGTCAAAAAGCACGCAAAGGCCGCAATCCCCAGACAGGTGAACCGCTCAAAATTAAGGCCAGAAATGTAGTAAAATTTAAGGCCGGCAAAAAACTCAAAGAATCTGTCTAATTAATTTCAATCTTTGAAATAGGGCAGTTTTTCAACCTTAATCAGGCTGGAAGCTGCCCTTTTTTATTTCTTTAACAGGCTGGTAGTTGACTTCCAACGCTTGACCATTACCTTTTACGGATAAGGAAACCGGCATCATGAATAACTTAATGGAAAACGATATTCTGACAAAGGTGTCCAGGTACAATCTAATTCGTAACCGGAGAATGATTTACATTGATGTCCACAAAAGTCTGACGGGTCAACTGGCAGATAAGTTTGTTGCGGTTCCCAATCTTATAAATATTATTGCCAGGCAGGAATTCCAGGGTAGCGGTGAGACCGAGGCCCAAGCCCTGGATAGCTGCCTGCTGAAAATAAAAAATTACAGTATCGAAGATATATTTCCCACCGCTAGTCCCGCAACGCCAGAGAAAATATAGTGTGGATATAACCGTTCACAGGTTTGAGTCTTCGCGATAAACGCTACGCCCCCACAAGCAGGGTTCACCGTTCAGGGTTTTCTTTCTGCGTAAACCCATCTAAATTCTTTAGGAGCGATTAAGGATTTTGACAATCTTCGGATGATATTCATTTTTTTGGGCCATTTTGTTGGCCCTGATTTTGATGATCAATACCGCCGCAAAAAAAAATGAAAAACCCATGAGCGCAGCAAATCCGGAGGGATCCAGATTGATGGAGAGGGCAATCTCCTGACCTAGGACGGCACCGATCATTAGCAGTAATATCGGAAACACATAGATCAGAAAAGTTGCTTTTAACAAAGATGAGGTTTCAAAAAGAAGGACAATCCGGTCACCCTCCTTGGCACCGGCCTCATTGATGGCTTTTACTTCCATCTCGTTGGTGTTGCCCATAGAGTGGCATGACCCTCTGGCCGAACATCCCGCACAGTCGCCGGTCTTGATGGTTTTCACCCATGCCGCACTGGAATCGGTTCTAATTACAATGCCCTGTTCAGTGGCCAAGTTTCTATCCTTTTTGAACCCTCAAATATTTAAGCCTGAACCCCGGCGCTCACTTCCTCCTGCCTCGCCGGTTCTTCAGAATGCTCATAGCATATCAGTCCGCACTGCAGACATCTCGACGCTTCAGCGCGTGCCATTTCGTCTGTAAAGCCCCTTTCAATCTCTCCGCAGGCAGCAAGCTCCCTTCCGCTGCAAAACGGCATAATCTCGCGCTGACAGCCCGCAACTTTTTCGACATGATCGACATCCTGAATCAGGGATTGGGGCGTAATCACATACTCCGCTAAAGACGGCTCAATGCCGTATAAAATCTCTTGTATCGATGCCGCCGCCCGCCTGCCGGCCCCAATCGCTTTTATCGCGGCACTGTAGTCAGCCAGCACATCACCCTCCGCAAACAGTCCGACCTCGTCCTTAAAAGCCGGTTGCTTATAAGGTGCAAACGCTTCCCAGCGTAAAGGTTGATCGGATGCTTCGCCGGCTTCGGGTCCTGCCGGTTTATTCTCAACAAAAATTAACTCCGGAAAGCGTCCGGTGGCAATTATTAAGGATTGAGCCGGTAGGGTGCGAACCGCTCCGGTCCGGGTGTCAACAGATTCCAGTTCCATAAGGCTGTCAGCCTCGCCGCGTAAACGATGGATGCCGGCGTTATAAATTATATCCAAACCTTCGATGCCGGCCTTACTTACATCGGCATCATTAATCGGGCTGTTTGCCAAATCCTCACGGAACAAAATGGTGATTTTATCGGCACCCCATTTTTTGCACGTTTTAGCAGACTCGAGGGCAAGCTTGCCGCCTCCGAAAATAACTACATCCGATGAAAAGGAAATCGTCTCCGAACCTTTAGACGCCAGGTTTAAGAGATCAACCATCATATAGGTGCCGGGTATGGGTGATTCAATTTCAGATTGGGTTCCCCGGGCCATCCGGCTGTCCCAACCGCCGACTGCCAGGAAAAGGGCATCAACGTCCTGTTGGAGCAAAGTGTCCACCGTAATATCTTTGCCCAAAACCATGCCGGTCTCCGCCTTAACCCCCATTTCAAGGATTCCGTCGAGATCCCATTCAAGTATTTCCGCAGGCAGACGTTCGGCAGCGATGG
>QMMS01000511.1 GCA_003647375.1 Deltaproteobacteria bacterium | reverse complement strand
TTCCTGACGGCACCTCCCGATGGCTTACGTGATCTGTATGGCAGCCTGAGCAGTTCCATCTCCGGTGTAAAAGTTGACCTGATCTATCATGACTTCCAGGCTGATAAAGGCGGTAGTGATTATGGAGCGGAATTAGATGCCATGGTAACCAAAAAATTCACCGATCACTATACGCTTCAGGCCGTCTACGCCAACTACAATGCTGCTGAGTACAAGACGGATACTGAAAAAATATGGCTCCAGTTTACGGTGGCATTTTAATGTCGCGCCCTTTCGGGGCATCTGCACCAGTGAGTGTTCGAAGATTTCTTCGGCACAGTCGGATTGTTCAAGTTGACCTCAAGGTTGCAGAAACAACATGGCAAAGCGGGGCTAAGCGCTATTAATTCATTAGAGATCGAGACAATTCCACCGCTACCTGGAGTTGACCTTGTGTGGATTCGGTGGTTTGGGCCAATTTTACCATGTTATTGCAGGCCTTTGCAATACCCGGTGCAGGCGGTTTTAACTACTGCTTTACGTTTTTTACGGTTCTAAACCCGATTTCCTCGAATCCTTCCCAGGGCAGACGGGCAACAACCTGCGGCAGGGCGCTTCCTTTTTGGGGAGCACCCTCCGTGCCACCGATTACAGCATACCGGTTCACTGCCGTCTGGTTTTTGGGCGTCTCGGCCAGGCGTTTTAACCCCCATTCTCCGATGCCTTTATTCAACCCACGGATACCCAGGTTATTGGGGTTGTGAGAGACAGCCGGTGAGGTAAATTCAGAAAGGGTTGCGCCACGGCCCGGATTTCCATCCTGCCATCGAGAATAGGATTGACCGTTCCACTTTTCTATCGACCACTGTTCTCTTTCATTCCAGTTGTCCATCATCATGCCCTCCATATGCTTTCCACCGGGCTTCATAAATGAATTTTTCGGATTAAAGGGCGAACTGCCGGCACCCTTGACTATGGCATAGAGCAGCTCGATTGCCATAGGCAATCGTCTGCTGAAATACGTGGCGAAGGCCGAGGCGCCATAGCCGGTTACGCGTAGTGCCGGGCTGGAGGCATAAGCGGGGTCGCTTGTATGAAACTTTTCGTTGCGGTATACAATCGGTTCATGCCCCGCGTGTACTTCCCCTAGAAAGAGCCAGTTGGTACCATCCCCTTTTACCACACCATTTTCTACATTGATCCTGGCAAGATTGTGATTTAAGAATTCGACGACCTGCTGATTTGTGACGAAGAATTCATCCATATAAAAAGTAGCTACTTGAAATTTTTGAGTGTTACCCCCGGCTGCGATTGGCGGGATAACAAGCTCGCCCCCCGGGATGAGACGCTGTTTCCCAAGGTGTTCAGAAAGAAAGGGCGTATCCGTTTTGTCCGGTATTCCAGCGACTGCCCCTCGGTTTGCCGCCGTTTGCAGTTCACGCTTGCCGTTTGCTGTTGCAGCAATACCTTTTATTGAATTTAGCCCGGGCTCTCCCATAAAGTGCCAGGCGCTCATCAGTAATACGGAAATCATGGCGGCCGCGACACCTGTCCAGATCCATTTCGGGCGGGAAAACAGGGATGCGGACTTTGCCTCTGGCGCATCCGCAGATTGTTCTTGAAGGCCCGGGGCCTTAACGATTTCTTCGAGGTGGTTTTTTAAATTCTGAACGGATTCTGTCCTTTTATCTCTGCTTTCCGCCGTGGCCCCTTGAACGACCTGGTCCAGTTGCTGGAAAAACGGCGATTCGCTTTCAGCCAGCTTGACACTTTTAAACGGCATTGCTCCAGATCCGGTTTTGCCCTCGATAACTTCAAACAGGATCTTGCCAAGTGAATACACATCGGCCCTCTGATCGGCCCTCTTGAAATCAAAAAAATGTTCCGGTGACATGTAATGCGGCGAGCCTTTTATGTCCATGGATTGTGTTACCGGCTTTAACCTGTTGGAACGCACCAGTCCAAAATCGGCAATTTTAGGGGTGCCATGATCCATGAGAATATTTTCAGGCTTCAAATCACGGTGCACGATACCGTAATCGTGCAATGCCTTTACGCCAGACAGTACCGGGATAAAATATTGAATTATCCAGCTTCTGACAGCAGATTCATCCGGATAAAACCCCTCTTCCGACATGGTTGCACGTAACGATCCGCCGGGGATGTATTCCATGGCAATATATTCTATGGTGGTGTCCTGGTCACACTTGTTTACGGTGATGGAATCGTGATCAAAAACTTGCAGTACATTGGGGTGGTTCATCTGGGCCATGGCCTGTACTTCCCGCCGGAATCGCTGGATCATTGTTTCGGCCTCTTCGTCATCCTCGTCAAGGGATTCTATCCATTGGCGTGAAACAACTTTGACCGCGACGTCGCGATTCAGGCTGATCTGGTGCGCCCGATAAACTTCACCCATGCCGCCTTTGTCGATAAACTCAAGGATGACCCATTTGTTGCTCAGCACATCGCCGATCTTGAATGTGATCTCGCATGACGGTGTCATTTTATTCGCTTTCATTGCCTTTAGACGGCACCGGTTGTCCGGCGGAGGGATTGAATCGTTCCGGATTGCTTATCGATCAGGACTGTATCAATCAGACTGCCGTCTGCTTCAACAATTTTGGCAACGTAATATCGTCCGGTATTTTTCAATTGCTTGAGGCCGTATTTCTCCAGTACATTGTCATCCAGATGACGATCAATCAATATCCGGGCGGTTGCGGTTCCCATTCCATCCAGATATTTTGCAAGCGGATCTTCTTCATCCGGCTGCGCAGCCGGATTTTTTGATTGCTGCGTCTCATTGCCTTGTTGAATGTCTTTCGATATCATGGTGCCTCCTCTTCCGGTTGTACACTTTTAAAGGTGCTGGTTATGGTTGTGAGAGGGTCTGCTTCATTTTAATGAATTCCTCCCGGGATATCTCCCCTCTGGCAAAACGCGCCTTTAAAATAGCCTCGGAATCGACGCGATCGCGGAATGATCCACGAGCGTTGCGTTGCGGGGGCCTAAAGGCTCGGATTGCCAGATAGACAACCAGCAAAATGACCAGGGCCGATATCAGCAAAGACCATAAATTCCCCGTGAAAGAATTTCCCCACCAACCTCCTGAAATTGGCGAATAATCACAACCCCACATAACTGTCACTCCTTGTGCTTTAAGAATAAGGCCGCCGGGTTGATGCGGCCGTCCCTTCTTTTTTGCCGGTATCATGTTTAAGTTCAGCGTTTATGGCGCCATTGTTGTTGACATAACTACTATCAATTTGTGTGCCAAAATTCAGTATGATAGGTAACCATTCGAATATGTATGAATATTGATTTAAGAGCTGGCATTTCCCTATGAAATTGAGAGTTGTAATAACTTGTATGTGGGGCTTTTAGCCCCAGTTTGAGTGGCGGAAATACCCCAATTTGTTTACAAAATAC
>QMMS01000510.1 GCA_003647375.1 Deltaproteobacteria bacterium | reverse complement strand
TACCAAGTTGTATGTCATTAAAAAAATGTGATCGAAATTTTTCAAAAACACATGGTATCCAGACCTTCGAATATCATATTTCAAATATATAATATAATATCTTAAGTCAATAAAATTTAATAATATTCATACTACTGAAAAAGCGTTTTAAAATATTAAAACACATTTAAATAATTGTTATTTAAATTAATAAGGTCTCACGGTGACAATAGGTATTTGACTTATGAGAATAAATGAAGTTGCTTTTGAATGTTATATTAATTATGATGTGCCTGGAGGTTGATCGATGGCGCATACTTTTCTTACGACCGGAAGACAGAAAAAAGTAAACCCGATACTAGACGGGTCGGGTATAGACCGTATTCGCAAGTCAATCGGGCCAAAGATTCGAGACCTGCTGCTGTTCGACATAGCTGTTGAAACCGGGGTGACGGCCAATCGACTTTTACAGCTCAGGGTAAAAGATTTGTCCGGGCTGAAGGTTGGCCAGGAAATTTCTATTTTAATGGAGAATACAACCCGAATCAAACCGGTTACAATGGGGCCGAAAACCCATGCATCATTTCAGCGTTATCTCCTGAAAAACCGTCCGGGTGGAGACGATTTGCTTTTTAAATCGAGAAAAGGAAATAAACCTCTTTCTCTTCCCAGTGCATCACGTCTGGTCAGCAGCTGGTATGCAAGGGTCGGACTGAAGGGGATGAGCGGTTTATTGAGCCTGCGAAAAACATGGCAAACCCAATATCAACGGTCGGAGTTAGAAAAATTATCTTTGCCGCCGGTTGAACCTGCCTATCTGGTGAATCCCATTCAAACGCCAACTGCACAGGAATTGGTATATAAAGAACTGGAGCGTGCATTGGTAACGGCGCGCATTAAACCGGGCGAGAGGCTAATAGCCGAAAAGCTGTCCAGGCAAATGGGCATCAGCGTGATACCCATCCGGGAGGCTATGGGTCGTTTGGAAGCACGAAATTTTTTAACCGTTCAACCCAAGAAGGGTGCTACGGCAAACGAGCTATCGGAAAAGAAATTTAGGGAAATTCTTGAAATACGGCTCATGCTGGAGTTGCCTGCAGCACGAAAAGCCGCTATGGCCATTACGAAAGGCACGGTTAAAACAATCAAACTATTAAACAGCCAGTATATGGACGCCCAAAAAGAAAATGATGCTGATCGTGCATTGTCTGTGAATCGGGAATTCCATTTTGCAATTTATCGGGAAGCCGGGATGCCCTTACTGTTTCCCATGATTCAAAATCTATGGGACCAGGTTAGCCCCTACTACCATTTGATGTTTCGTCAGACACTATTTGCCGACCCGCGTACGGGCCCGCGCTACCACAAGAAAATTATCCAAAGCCTGGCAGCCAAGGATCCCCAAAAGGCTAGCAAGTGGCTTAAAACAGATTTAGTAGAATCTGCAGAATTTGTGGCGAGTGTAATGCGATCAATTCAGGCGGAAAAAGACGACCGCTGAAGAAGTACGCTTTTTAACCCTGAAAAAATCGTATTATCGTTGTGAATGAAGCGTTATTGAACAGCCTGTTTAGTCAGGTAGAAATGATATTTTAGCGACGAAGTCGCGTCACATAAAAAATGCCCCAGCATTTTTTATTATTTGTTGTGCCACTCCGGTGTCTCCTTGTTCAGAAACGCCTTAATGCCGTTCTGGGCATCTTTGGCCAGGTTGTTCAGGGTGATGGTGTGTTTGGCATAATTCCACGCCGCAGCATCGGCCTGGTCGATCTGGGCATAGAAAGCCTGTTTGCCTATTCCTATAACCAGGCCGCTGGCTTCGACAATCTGAAGGGCCATTTTTCTGGTTTCATCGTCCAGGTTTTCATTGGGGACGACCTTGTTGACAAGCCCCAGTTCTTTAGCTTCCAAAGCAGGAAAGTAGCGGCCGGTCATGAGCATCTCCATGGCGGCTTTGCGGCCAATAGCCCGGGTGAGGGCCACCATGGGAGTGGTACAGAATAATCCTATTTTTACGCCCGGGGTGGCGAATTGGGCGTTTTCGCCGGCTACGGCCAGGTCGCACCAGGCCACCAACTGGCAGCCGGCTGCCGTGGCTATGCTCTGGACCTGGGCAATGACCACCTGCGGAATTTCGTGGATCAACGTCATGAGGCGGGTGCATTGGTCGAAAATGAATTTGTAGGTTTTCATGTCGCCGTCCACCATTTCAGCCATAAAGTGACCGGCGCAGAAATGTTTGCCCGCAGCTTTCAGGATGACTGCTTTGATGTCCTCATCCGTGGAAACGGTTGAGAAGGCATGGATCAGCTCTGCCACCATGTTTTTGGAAAGGGCGTTGATTTTTTCAGGATTGTTGAGGGTCAGGGTACATATGGCCCCATCGGTTTCACACAAAATATCCTTGTAATCCATGGTTTGCTCCTATGGTTATCTGTTTGAATATGAACCACAAAGAACACAAAGGGGATTCATATAGTTTTCAGACTGTTGTGGATAGTTTAGTGTTCTAATAGCCTGTCTCCCATGTCTGTTTATTCCAAAATGAACATCGAACATCCAACATCCAACGTCGAATGTGGTTTTTCAGCTTATTGCGTTCAGCTAAGAGCCAACGGGTCGATGTTCAGTGTTGGATGTTCGATGTTGGACGTTCATCTGTTAACATCCGATCTCCGGTCTCCGACTATCTGTCCGCTTTTTCTATTAGATTTCCTTTGTGTCCTTTGTGCCTTTGGGGTTCAAGTTCTTGGTTTTCCATCCTCTGGCGGGCAAACACACAGGTTTGCCCCTACATACAGCCTCGGACCTCCGGTAATCTTGGTACCCCCATCTAAAAATCAGGGATCCCCATGTCTGGCGTTTTCTCTTTCATGGAACTTGCATCGGACCCCAGGAAATCAGTGGAGATGAAATTTTCACAGATATCCTTGATGAGATCCAGCACCTTCAGGTGGTCCGGGTGTTGCCGGTAGCGTTCCAGGGATTCCGGATTGGCGAAAAGCGAAACAAGGGCAAAATCATAGGCCCGTTCCGAGGGAACGGTGTTGCGCCCGAACTCGTAAACCAGGATCTCGGATATGGTGTTGGGCAGATTATCCATGAGTTCTTCCAGTTTTGCTATTTTGTTCTCGGCAACACCCGGTTTGAATTTCATCAGCACCACATGGTTCAGCATTAGATCTTCCTCCTCTTCATTAGAAACAGTTGAGCGTGTATAGCATACTTTGTCTAAAGCATATAGGAAAACAGGTAAATGAGAATCAGGCCACATCTTGAAAACGACTGGGCAGATCATAACCGCGCAATGTCTGCAATCTCGCTTTTCAGCAGGCGGGTGATCTCTTTGGGCGACATCTTCAGCATGATGCCGCGCTGTCCGCCATTGATGATCACACGATCGTAGGACAGAAGCCGGCTGTCCATGACAGAGGGCAGGGG
>QMMS01000509.1 GCA_003647375.1 Deltaproteobacteria bacterium | reverse complement strand
TTTCGTGCTTTCGTGATAAATATTTACGGAAAGCTCTTTGCTATGTCCCGTCAAACCAAAATTTGTGAAAACCTCCAGTTACGGGCCGACGTTCTGACGGCGATCCGCAACTTCTTCCGGCGCAACAACTACCTGGAGGTGGAAACGCCCTATAGAATACCGGCCCCGGCCCCGGAAGCGAACATCGAGGCTCAACCCAGCGGGAAGTGGTATCTTCATACCTCGCCGGAGCTGTGCATGAAGCAGCTGCTGGCCGCCGGCTACCCGCGCGTATTCCAGCTATGCAAATGTTTCCGGAAAGGCGAGCGGGGAGGGCGGCACCTTCCCGAACTGACCATGCTGGAGTGGTACACGGCCGGAGCCTCCTACCTGGACATGATGGCGCAGTGCGAGGAAATGATCGGAGCCGTTGTCCAGGAGCTTGGCCGCAATCTTGAATTGTCCTACCAGGGGGGGGGGGTGGATCTTGCGCCGCCCTGGGAAAGGTTGGCCGTCAGCCGTGCTTTTGATAAATATGCGAATGTTTCCGTGGAGGAATGCCTTGAAGAGGGCTTGTTCGACGAGATCCTGGCAATGGATGTGGAGCCCCATTTGGGCAATGCAAGACCTCTTTTTCTATATGACTATCCTGCCGCCTGCGGATCCCTGGCCCGGCTCAAAACCGGCAGCCCGCACCTGGCGGAAAGGTTCGAGCTGTACATCCGGGGGATGGAGATCTGCAACGCTTTTTCGGAGTTGACCGACCCCCATGAGCAGCGCCTTCGCTTTGAAGAAGAGATGGAAATACGTAAATCTTCCGGAAAGGCAGCATACCCCCTGCCGGAAACCTTCCTGAAATCCCTCGAGAAAATGCCCCCGGCTGCCGGCAATGCCTTAGGTGTAGACCGGCTGGTAATGCTGTTTGCCGACACCGCTGTTATCGATGATGTCGTTGCTTTTACGCCGGAAGAACTTTGACCATAGAACGTACATTCCACAGCAAACTGAACAAGATTCAGGGCAATTTTTGATTACCCAGGAGCTACGGAACTGTAAAGATATCGGTTGTGAAATTTAAGGCTACTAGGAATTCGACTTGTTCAGCCTTAAACGGTCGAGCCAGTTTTCTTTGCTTCTCGACAGTCAATACCAAAGTATTGATAAACTTGGTGGTCATCATAAAAGAGGTCGGGCGTTTCGTTTGCCGGTTATCCCAGCCGGTAATGGTTATGTTTTTTTCTTCGAGGTATTGGCGCATGTTCCGCTCCATTAGACGCCAGATAAGAAGCGCAATCAGAAGCACCAAACCCAGGACCTCAATACGTTGGGGTTTTTTGAGAAAGATGCTGTTCACGATGACAGGGTCTTTGAGGAAGCCGAAGTTCTTTTCAATGCCGTACTGCTCTTTGTAAAGTGACAGCAGGGCTGCCTCATCCCAGTATTCTCCATTCAAGGTCTGCGGCACGTTGCACAACAAGACAAAGCATCCGGCCTGAAGGTTCAACGGTTCGATGGCTTTGCTGTCTTGCTCGATGCGGGCTTGTAGTTGGTGGCGATATCCTACTGGAGTTCGGGGACGGTCTTTTGCGGGTCGCCCACGACCGAATTTGGGAACCTCAACGATCTCGGTGCTGATCTTGTGATAACTTCCATGAGCTTGGATTTGAAGGTTTTCAGCGACCGACTGAGCATCGGCAGCGCAAAAAAATCGGAGTTCGTGGCTTGTTTGATCAGTTTTCGCAACTGTTTGTTCTTTTTGTCCAGCAATCGCAGAATGCGTTTTTGCCGCCTTTTGTCATGAGCGCTGGAATGGACCACGATGGCCCGGTATTCGTGTTTATAAAGCGAAACAGTGGTATCAAAGGCGCGGTAGTGGGCCGAGGGGCGGTTTTTGGTGGCCGGAGTCTGGGATAACGTACCGATATCGATCCACTGGTCGGCGGTCACAGCCTGTTCGATAGCCCGTGAGCATTCCTTGTAGGTTGCCGGTAATCGGCTGAGAAAGTGAACCCTAAATAGATAAACCTTCCCTATCCAACGTAGGGTCATATTTTAAATAGTTTTCACGTCACCGGAGCAAACTTATTTAACGTTTTAACTTAAGGAGGGCAGTTCCGATTCAGAGGGATGTAGCCTTTTTTGCATTTTCGTAAAAAATAGGATATCTGTAACTACGATTGGGCTCTTTATTTTAGTGGAAATATCATAACCACAGAATTGCCTGTGGTCAGTAAAATGGGTAGGAGAATCGAAAAGATATAACAAAAGAGGACAAACTTCATAGATACCAAAGGAGGGCGATATGAGAAGTGTAATGAGGAAAATACTTATATTGGCAATCATTCCAATTGTGAGCCTTATTTTCACTATTTCAGTTTCCGCAGAGAACATTGAAGAAACCGCCAAATACAAAGCACCAACTATGGATCAGACACTTGATTTCATCCAGAGAATGACGACTGGAACGTTAGATTTTGAACCGGAGGAATGTATTCTGATTACCAGTGCAGTAATAAATAGGGCAACCTTTGAATATAGAATCCCGCTAAAGGATATCAACCCCAGCCCGGGGCATGTAAAACAGCGTCTGACCTATGTTGACGTTGCCGTGGAGAATTATAAAAAGAAGATCCAGCGCATAGGAAAAGATGGGAAAGAGGAATGGAAAAGCAAAGTGAGTATATGGACAGAAAATGAGCAATCAGCTAAAATGCTTGCGAATGCCTTGCGTTATTTGATCAGCCTTTGCGGCGGAAAGACCTGTGTCGGTTGCGATCCTTTTCCGTGGGAACGGTGATGATTTGTCATTCAGAAAGGTACCTTTGCTTTTGTATCAGAGTAAGAACCAAAAACGGTTGCATGATACAAGAATCTATTTGCAACCGTTGCTGCTTATATGGGATTTGAAATTACGGATACCCAACTTATCCCCAGATAACACAATTCTGAAATTACGTGCATGATGTCACCACTCAATAAAATTTTCATGATATTGATTTCTAATGTTATCGTTCTTTCATTAGTTGAATATTGTGTAATTATTCAGTGTAATATCCGGTTACTACTACCTATCCAGACTACCGTAGGAATTCTTCATAATTCGAATTTTACCGAAATAAAGGTGATTGCATCATGTCCGGCGATCTTTCTCTGCTATAGATTGTGTAACAGAGTGAGATATATCTGCAATATCAGTGGGTTGACATAATCCAGGTGGAATCCAAAAGTAGGCATGACGTCAAAATTACGTTGATTAAAACCGCTAACCCGAACTTGACACCTGTTTCCTGTTAGAATATAAAGGAAGAAATCGTTACATTTTACCGAATTAAATCGTTACAATTTAACGGTTAAAGCCATTGCAATTTACCGAATACAACCAATGGGGCAGCCAAATTGCACTATCTGCCAAGGATTGTAGACAAAGAGCTCGCTAACAGATTG
>QMMS01000508.1 GCA_003647375.1 Deltaproteobacteria bacterium | reverse complement strand
GGCAAACTGGATGACCTGAAATCCATCGCTTTGGGATTTGGTGTCAGCAGGAGCGGTGTAGACTTCGAATCCATGGATGGAAAGCCGACTCATATATTTTTTCTTTTACTGACGCCGGAAAATTCCACAGGACTTCATTTGAAACTGCTGGCAAGGGTTTCCAGACTGTTGAAAAAGGATCCGTTTAAGGAAAGACTCCTCCAGGCGCAGGACAGGGATGAAATCTATCATGCCATCAGGGAAGAGGATGAAGATTTTTAACCAGAATTAGATAAGTAGTATCCGTCCAGAAATAGGGATTTTCGCGTTCTGACAAGGCGAGCGTCAGATTTAACCCGGAGGAATAGCGTGCTATTTTGAGGAGTTGAATCATGGCGCCCAACGCCGTCAGGGCGCGAAAGGACCATTTATGGATGGACACTCGTTAGATTTGCTTGACTATTGAGTTCCTTTGTACGAAAAGGAAGGCAAAACGTATCTAACCATTGTCAAAAAGTTAAAACGCTCAGATTATGAAGCGACTGGATTGGATGTATTATGATCGGCATTGTTATCGTGACACACAGGCAGCTTGGAAATTCCCTCATCGATGCTGCGCAGTTTATTGTTGGCTCCAAACCAGAGTCCATCGAATCGATTTCCATCGACCTGAATGAAAACGTCGATGCACTTAGAGATAAAATTGTTAAAGGAATCAAGGATGTTAACTCTGATGAAGGTGTCCTTATTCTCACCGACATGTTCGGCGGAACACCATCCAACTTGAGCTATTCTTTTCTTGAAGAGGGTCATATTGAAGTTCTTTCCGGCGTCAATCTGCCCGTTCTCATCAAAGCGATCAATTCTCGCCCCGACATGGAACTCACCAATCTGACTGAATGCCTTGAAACATATGGCAAAAAGAGCATCTCTATGGCCAGCAGCATTTTAAAGGGCAAGTCGCGCAAATAAACACAACCAAAGAAATATTCTCGAATAAAAACACACAAACAGGAGGAAAAGATGAGTATCAAAATAGGAATTAACGGGTTTGGTAGAATCGGACGGCTCGTATTCAGGGCGGCATTGAAGCACCCTGGGGTAGAGGTTGTTGCGATCAATGATTTAACAGATGCGGCTACCATGGCGCATCTGCTTACGTATGATTCTGTACACGGCAAACTGGATCTTGATATACATGCGAAAGATAACGCCATTGAAGTTGACGGCCGATCCATCACATTTACTTCCATAAAGGACCCGGAACAATTGAAGTGGAAGGAGCTGGGCGTGGACGTAGCTGCTGAATGCACCGGTTTGTTCAGAGACCGGGAAAATGCTGCCAAACACCTCACCGCAGGGGCGCGTAAAGTGATCATATCCGCACCTGCCAAGGATCCAGACATTACCATCGTCATGGGTGTCAACTCCAGCAAATATGACCCGAAGCAGCATCACATCATTTCGAATGCTTCCTGTACGACCAACTGTCTCGCACCGGTAGCCAAGGTTATTCTTGAAAATTTTGGATTGAAATCCGGACTGATGACAACTATTCATGCATATACCGGCGACCAGCGCCTTCTCGACTTTCCCCATAAAGATCTTCGTCGCGCTAGAGCGGCCGGCCTATCCATGATACCCACGACAACCGGTGCAGCCAAAGCCGTTTCCCTGGTGCTGCCGGAACTTAACGGGAAGCTGAATGGACTTGCCATACGTGTGCCGACACCGAATGTGTCGATTGTGGACCTTGTTGCAACCATTGAAAAGACAGGTGTGACGACCTCAGAAGTCAATCAGGCCTTGAAAAAGGCTGCCGAAGGGGAACTGGCTGGTATTCTTGGATATTCAGAGCTTCCCCTGGTTTCATCCGACTATAACGGCTCAAACCTCTCTTCCATTGTGGATGCTGCAACAACCTATGTGGTCGATAACATGGTGAAGGTACTTTCCTGGTATGATAATGAAGCCGGGTATTCCCATCGCATGGTTGATCTGGCTGCCATGGTGGGCAAAACGCTATAACAAAATGAAGGGTTCAAGGGGTCAAGGGTTCCAGGGTCCGAGGGTGGCAGAGAGCTATAAGCGGACAGCAGCATCCCAGCCTTCAAGCATCCTCGCTTCCCAGCATATTAGGGATCGAGTGTGGCATTGGTAGAAAGATTCGAATTTTTTATTTGTAATAATTATCAGGAGTGACAAATGAGCCTTCGCAAACCGTTTATCGCCGGTAACTGGAAGATGTATAAAACTTGTGCGGAAGCAGTAGAGACAGCCGACAGTCTGAAACGTCTCGTTAAGGACGTCTCCGAGGTCGACATCATGATCGCACCCTCGTCCACATCGCTTTCCATGGTATCGAAAGTCCTTTCCGGAAGTAACATCCATCTGGGTGCTCAAAATCTTTCCTGGCATGAAGAGGGAGCCTTCACCGGTGAAGTATCACCATCCATGGTGGTATCTACGGGCTGTGATCATGTGATCATTGGACATTCCGAACGCCGACAATATTTCCATGAAACCGATGAAACCGTGAACAAAAGAATTGTTGCCGCCATCAAGCACAATCTGGTGCCGGTATTCTGCGTTGGGGAGACCGAAACTGAGCGCGAAACGAATGTTACATTTTCTGTGCTTGACAAACAGGTCACAATTGGTTTACAAGATATCGCTTTGGAAGACTTGGCTACACTGGTAATTGCCTATGAGCCTGTCTGGGCCATCGGTACCGGCAAGACCGCTACAACAGACCAGGCTCAGGAAATACACCAGTTTCTGCGGTCTCTGCTCGAAAAAGCATATGGTTCAGATTTTGCGGAATCCATCAGAATTTTATATGGTGGAAGTGTGAAACCGAACAATATCGCTGAGCTTATGTCCATGCCGGATGTAGATGGAGGGCTCGTTGGAGGTGCCAGTCTGGATGCTGAAACCTTTAGCAAAATTGTCTTATTTTAACCTAAAAACGTAAAAATAGAAAAATGTCATTAATAATTATCGTTATACACGTTGCTGTATGCATTGCACTGATTATGATCGTACTTCTGCAGACCGGCAAGGGCGCTGACATGGGCGCAGCATTTGGCGGCGGTTCAAGCCAAACGCTCTTTGGCAGTACGGGCGCGTCTTCTTTTTTAAGTAAAGCTACCACGGCTGTAGCCATTTTGTTTATGCTGACATCGTTGATACTGGCGTATATGTCGGGGAACAAATCCGGCAAATCGATCGTTATGGACGCGCCAGCCCCCGTGGAACAGACACTACCGGCTTCAGATGCACCACCGGTAGCACCAGCTCTGCCTACTGATACATCTTCGGGTGAGCCGGATAAAACAGAGTAGCACACGGATCGTGCCGAAGTGGTGGAACTTGGTAGACACGCTATCTTGAGGGGGTAGTGCCTTACGGGTGTGCGGGTTCAAATCCCGCCTTCGGCACCAT
>QMMS01000507.1 GCA_003647375.1 Deltaproteobacteria bacterium | reverse complement strand
TCCCGCGAAGGCGGGACACGAAATGAAGCCTTGGCGCTATCCAGGATATTACTGGATGCCGGAACAAGTCCGGCATGACGTATTTGGCTATTTAGTTGCCAGGTTAATATCTGACGGAAACGGCTAAAATTACAAAAACTAATGGACAATTGTCTTCGAATAGACATTGATTATTACTACCCTGCGATTATTAAACCCATACCTATTACCGCCGGAGTGTCAGGGATTTGTTTGTACAAGACGGCCCCTACTATCGCAATTCAAACGATTCCTACCCCTGACCATATAGCGTATGTGATACCAATAGTAACAGTTCTTAATACAAGTGCTACAAGATACATGGAGATAAATCTATATTTCCGGGCTTTAAAAACATGTGATGTCACGATATATCCACCACAATGACGAACATAGGCACCTATATCAATTTTCTTACAAAATTGCAAAAAGGGCAAATTCCTCTGAATTTAGGCCGTTACGATATAATTTCAGGTGGGATGTCCGTTACCGAGGAGCGTAAGAAACTCGTTGATTTTGCCGATCCTTTCATGACCGTAGGCCAAACCGTGCTGCTCAATGCGAAACACGAGGACAGGGTTCAATCTTACAAGGACCTGAATGATCCCGAGTTTACCGTGGTATCAAAACCCGGCACCACCGGCGAAGAGGCAGTCCAGTGCCTGATACCCAAGGCTACCTATGAAACTGCCAATACGGAGGTCGAGGGCGCCACGCGGGTACTTGAAGGCACTGCAGATGCTTTTGTCTACGATTATCCGTTTAATGCCGTGTTTATGGCTTTGAATCCGTCCAATCAGCTGGTCTTCCTGTCGGAACCTTTTACCGATGAGCCCATTGCCTGGGCTATACGCAAAAACGACCCGGATTTCATGAAATTTTTAAATGATTTTCTTTCCCGCATGAAAGCTGATGGTCGCTTCGATCAGATATATCAAGAATGGTTTCTAAACTCGGATTGGCACCGATTTGTACGATAGGCTGCATCATTGTCCTGGTTTATGGTTGACTCGAAAGGATGTTATGATTTATTAATTCGGATAAACTTGAATGGGAATGCTGGGTTATACATCCTGATCCTCATTTGATCTGGTTCTAATTTGAATGCCGCTATCTTCTTCAAGTTCTATCTGAATTAAGACAGACATTTATATGTCTATTCCCTTATATTTTTTGCATGCAACGCACACCCATTGTTAAAAGGCTGTCCAACACATAAATGATGGTCTCAAAATGCCGAAAATCTGGTGCGAAAGGGGGCAAGCACATCTTCTAACAATCTCACTATCGATCAACAATAAGAAAGGAGCGCCTATGACGACCCGGTTTTACAACGAACATGGCGAAAACAATAAATGAAAGTCAATTCCCCGGAAGCATATATTAATCGGGAATTGAGTTGGCTCAGTTTTGCTCGCCGAGTGCTTGCAATGGCACAAGACCCTAAGCTGCCATTGCTCGAACGCGTAAAATTTGCGGGCATCATGGGTATGCTTTACGATGAGTTCGCCATGAAGCGCATGGGGGGTCTAAAAAGGAAAATCCTAAAAAAGAAATTAAAACCCTCTCGCGATGGCCTCACTCCTGATGAGCAATTAAGGGCGTGCAGGACAGAACTCAGCGACGGGACAGCGCTCGTATCCCAGCTAATGCAACGGAAGCTTCGCCCTGCTTTAACAAAAGCCGGAATTCCTATTTTGGAATACAAGGCATTGAATAAAAAGCAGCGTGGGCAAATGTTAGCATATTTTCAGGAATCGGTGGAGCCTGTACTGACGCCGTTAGCCGTGGATATATCGCATCCATTTCCTTTTATCAGCAATTTGGGGTTGAACCTGGCCATAGAGGTGACGGAAAAGAAGAAGAAGCGCAATCGCTTTATACGGATCAAAGTTCCAGCCAACCGGCCTCGCTGGGTACCTTTGTCGGACAACAGCGGATTTGTTCCGCTGGAGCAGGTCATCGCGGCCAATCTCGGCCAGCTGTTTCCGAAAGCGATTAAACTGGCCTGCTATTTTTTCCGTGTAACCCGTGTGGCTAAGGATGATCCCTGGGAACAAATTGCTCTCGGTAATCCTGATATCGATTCCAGCCCCGGATTCATTGTCAGTATGGTGACCCATGAATTAAAAGCACGCAAGTTTGCCGGTGTCGTTCGCCTGGAAGTCAGCGCTAACATGCCCAAAAAACTGAGGAGCTGGTTAGCCGAACAATTAGAAGCCGACCCAGACGATGTCGAAGGCGTAAAGGGTCTACTGGCCCTGTCCGACTTGTTGATGTTTCCTGTTAAAAATAAACCGGAGCTGTGTTATCCGCCGCATGCACCTGTTACCCATCCCCGTCTTTCAGGAATTAATGTAAACGATCCTGATCAGATGTTTGCTGAAATCCGTCAATCGGATATCATGCTCCACCACCCCTACCATAGCTTTGATACTTCCGTACTCAGTTTCCTTCAGTGCGCGGCGGTTGATCCAAAAGTGCTGGCGATCAAGCTTACCATCTACCGTACGAGCAGCGATTCCCCTATTATTCAAGCGCTTCAGCTCGCGACTCGAAACGGCAAGCAGGTTTCCGTATTGGTGGAGATCACCGCCCGGTTCGATGAAGCACCCAACATAGCATGGGGAAGACTTCTGGAGCAAGAAGGGGCGCACGTCTCCTACGGTGTAGAACGGTTGAAGACTCACGTCAAATTGGCACTTGTCCTGCGTGAAGAAAAAAATGGTATTAGGCGTTACGCCCATGTAGGAACGGGGAACTATCACACGGTCACGGCACGAATTTATGAAGATCTGGGGATTTTAAGCTGTGACCCGGAGCTTGGCGCCGATGTGGCCGCACTTTTCAATGAATTGACCGGCGCCACATCTCATCAGCTTTACAATAAATTGATGGTCGCTCCCCACAACCTGCGTGATCGAATTACCGAGCTGATCCACTCCGAGGTTGAAAACAAACGACAAGGCAAAGCGTGTGGAATAAAAGTGAAAATGAACCAGCTTCAGGATGGGCGAATCATTAAAGAGCTGTATCATGCCGGCCAGGCAGGGGTTCCTATCTCCCTGAATATAAGGGGGTTGTGCTGCCTACGTGCGGGGGTTCCAGGATTGTCCGAGAATATTCGGGTATTTTGTACACTCGGTCGTTTTTTAGAACACAGCCGAATATATCGCTTTGAAAATGCTGGGGCCCCAAAATATTTTATCGGTTCGGCAGATTGGATGGGGCGAAATTTGGACCGCCGCATGGAGTCGGTCATACCCGTCACCGACCCTAAGCTCAAGAAAGAGTTGGAGCAAACGCTTGAGGTTTACATGGATGACAACATCACTGCCTGGGATATGCAGCCCGACGGTAGCTATTCGCGTCGACGACCCAAGAAGGGCAAAAAGCGTAAACCTGC
>QMMS01000506.1 GCA_003647375.1 Deltaproteobacteria bacterium | reverse complement strand
CGCTAAGAATGCATCTACTTGCTTTTGGTCAAAATACTTACGACCAGTTATCACATCCTGCTTAGCTGGATTATTGATATGATCAATTAATGGTTGCCATTTAGGGTCATTAATAAGGGCTTGTACGTTATCTAGTACCTGCTCATCTGTCAGAAATTCAACTTTAACTTTTTGCCATTTATCCCCAATTTTGACTGTTAATTTACCACCTAATTTCTGAGCAACAGATCTATAGAACGCCGTCGCATACTTATCACCCTTAGCAGTTTCAGGGGTCATATTGACATCATATTCCCGCATGGCTTCAGCCTTCGGAAACATAGGCCTATGGACCTTAGAAGCCTGCGTGTTGATGAATGTATTGATAATCATCGTACGTAGGTTAGAGATATTACGATTAGCCGTATAGAATTCTGATGCATCTAATACCTTGAGCTGTTTTAACCACTCCATAGCAGTATTCCAGTCTCGCTGGAAGTTACGGTTACGTCCCTTAACATTTTCCCGTTTAGTGTGGTGTACATCTTTCAGGTTTGCTGCGTACTTATGATTAACCTGTAGATACTCCTCACCAGAAGGAAATAGGCTTGCAGCTTCCTGTAATACATTATTAGGCTTAAGTGGCCTATCTTGATCTGCTTTAGCTGCAGCTGAACTCTCATCCGGCGCTACCATTGCAGTCTTCCGTATCTTTGTTTCCACATTCTCGAATAACACAAGAGATGGTTTTTCTGAATTAGCAACAGTACCGAACATTTTCTGTAAGGTGTTATTCCGTGCCAATACAGTACCCATTTTATTTATTTGCCATACATCCCAAGTAAAGTTGGTAGATGGATCATTTGGTACTTCTTCCTCAACCTTAAGTTTAAAGAATTTACGTGCCTCATCTGGTTTAGGGGTATTACCTTTAACTTCTTCAATATCAACTGGAGTTATCGTAGCCAGTTCCATGAACGCTGCAGTAGTTAAGGCTCTACTTGCTAATACCCTGGGCATTACAGAGCGTAATTGACCTGTTGAGAGGCCACTACCTTTAATGTTTATGTGCTGCATCAGGTTATTCGAGATGAGATCATATACATATTCAAGACCATCACCAACAGTACTCAGTCCTTTAACTTCATCAGCATTTGGGAGATATCCCTTATGTTGGTTTAGTATTGAAGCAATCTCTTCAGGAGTATTGAATGACGTACGTTGTCCAGCACCACCAATATAGTTAAAGGTTTCCAAAGCCATGGCAGTAATTAGATTCTCGTTTAAATCACCTTCTTGATCACGGAAGAACCATGAGGGATCTTCCAACAAATAGTCAGCAACATATTCACTGTTATATGCCCATAGGGATTTACCAGAAATACTGTCTGGGCCCCACTTAGGTAGCTTACTGAGAAGTGTTTTTCTAAACTCTTCCTCAAAGGTAACAAAAACACCTACCGCCTCATATAACTCTTCTTCCTCAATCGACATTTCTTCCTGGTACATACCAGCATAGTCAGCTTTAATTTTTGTACGCCAATTGGGATAGATAGCTAACCAGCTGCCGTCTTTACCACCAGCATGTGTATATGAATCCGATAAACGTGTAGGTAAGTTTAAATCTGCTGTAGTTTCTAATACAGGACCTTTTGAGGAATTCAATCCCATGTCATTTTGGAAACGAACACCACCAGCCAGGAATGCATTTTGTATGGAGCCATTGGACTTTAAAGCAGTTTTTGCTGCTTGTATTTCCATCTTAAGTGTTTTTTGTTCTACCTCATTATTCGTGTTTTTCAGTTTTGCAGTTAGTTCTGTAATAGTTGTTTTTAGGTCACTAGCTGTTTGACGGTGTTTACTAATGAAACTCCATACTGCATACGTTACTTTATTTGCTGTTGTACTAGGACTGACCTTATCCTGTGTATCCTTATTAATCATGCTTAACAAAGACCCTAACAACGTATCACGTTGCAGCATAAATTCTTTAGTCTGTGAGCCATCAGTGCCCATCTCAGCCAGATACGTTAAAGAGTTCTTATACGAGGCGGGCTTATTTTTAATACGATAAGCCTCTTCAGATGTCAATCGCAATTGTACAGCCTGCTCAATAGTACTTATCAGTTCCTGTAATTCTTTACTATTAAGATTAGGATTATCTAATCGCTTTAATATTTTTGTAGATAAATCTAATGCCCGTGTGAGTTCAGCATCACCACTATCACCAAGATCTGCTTTAATAGCTGTAATGGTTTTAGTTAGTTTAGCTCGAGTGTTTTCACGTAAAGCATACAGAACACTGTTAAGGCCTACTGGTCCTGGTTGATTTGGGTATATCTGTTCAGGATCTGTGACAAGTAATCCTGCCTGTGGATCCAGATGTTCCAGCCCACTAGTATTGTTTTTTCTTAATGGTTTTGTGAAAGCATTAATATCTGCTGTCTTCTTTTCCCGAGACATATTTGTCAATTCAACAAGGTCCGTTGCTACCTTTGTTAAATTCTTAAGCTCTTCTGTAAATATGTTACGTGGAGTGCCATTATCAGCTCCAACATTATCATCACGGGTTAAAGCATTTGTAGCCGTCGTACGTTGATTACGTAGGGCATCCACGATATGTGGAGGTAATGTACGATCTAGCGTATTCAAATAATTAAACCAATCATCGTATGTAGTACGGTCGGTGTTGGCTGCTGCTTTTACTGTAGTTAGGCCTTCTTGTAGATTCTCATAGGTATCCCTATAGATATTTTCATCAGTAGGTCCTTGTTCTAGTTCAAGGTGCTTAGCGTATAGTTTTCTTTGTTGGGTAACATACCCAACCCTTGCAGGACTTGGGTCTGTAGGACGATTCTGTAACAGAATATCTGCTACACTTTCTGCACCTATTTCAGGTTGCTGCTCTACAGCGTTATCATAAACTGCCTGTGCATTTGCTATACCTGCTTCCATGGAACCAGGTGCTGGTGGATTTATAGATGTGCCTGCTCCGGACTCTGCGCTGACGCGCCCGTCCGTCGCGGCAACTGGGGTAGTGCGTTGCGCCTTTATAAGTGCACTCAGTGCCTCTTCTTTTGCGGTATATAGTGCTAAAAGCTTTTTACCATCTTCACGATAGTTACCAAATCCTGCTGTAGTTAGGTCCTCTTGTTCAGCATTTACACCAAATACGCTATTTAATACGGGATTATCTTCAATAATCACGCCAGGCTTATTAAGTATACGTTTAGGTAAGGCACCATGACCACCCCTACCAAGTTTACGTTCTTTACGCCATTTAACAGCAAAGTCTGTTAGTGCAGTATTGAATGCCTTAGTTGTTGCACTATATGTTTCCTGGAAAGGCTTTAACTGTTTTTTACGTGTTGCGGTATTTACAGTTCTTTGTTCTTCCAATACTAAATTAATTGCCGTAACAGTGGGGGTATCTCCACGTTTTGTGGCT
>QMMS01000505.1 GCA_003647375.1 Deltaproteobacteria bacterium | reverse complement strand
TTGAAACGTTCGGCAATTTCCCCGGCCTTGGATGGCCGGAAAAATATGGGTCCCAAGGGGCCTGTTGAAACATTGGATTTGTTTTTCAGAGGCGTTTGGACTTCCCCAAAACCTTCAGCGCTGATTGTTTCAAGACCCTTGGGTAAATGCACGATGGGTGCCTTATCCTGCGAGGACTCACCACTGGCGATGAAACCACCACTTTTTACAGTAAGATAACCGGGTCCGGAAAACCGGGAAATGGGAAGTGCAAAACAATAGGCTGGTTTGGCGTGTCCTTCGCTATAGTAGTCAAAAAGATGGGGTTGTAAGAAACCGGAACCGGCGGTCACTTCTGTTAACCATGGTTCTGTCGGTGTCCAGGCCATGCTGCCTGTGCCTCCGCCGTTAAAAAAGCGAATCTGGATAGCATTTGCCTTGAGGTAATCCGCAATCTCCCCCCTTATGCGTCGGCAATTTTTGACTGAAAGACGTCGTACCCGGGCCTTGACAAAATTTTGCATCGGGGCAAAAGGGTTTTTATCAGGAAGCCCGGCTACCTGGGACTCGTAGCCCATGACGCCTGCAAGTTTGACATTATCCCTGGCTTGAATGTATTCGGCCAAAGCCTGGAAGTCCTGCACACTGCGAATCGGTGACCGCTGTACGCCAAGATGAACCAGACCACCCAGACGGCGCAGAGACATATCCGCGTCTATGCATAGTTCAAGCTTGAGCTCAGGTGATGTAGCACGTACCTGTGCATCAATCGCATCCACCTGGTATGGCGAGTCCACCATCAGGGTAATTGTCTTGCCGGACTTTGCCACCGCGATGGCTTCTGCTGTTTCCTTCTCCACGATACTGGGATAGGCCACCAGGAAATCATCCAGCCCTTCATCTGACAGGAATCGGGCCTCGGTAGCAGAAAAACACATGATGCCCTGAAATGTTTCAGGGTCAATATCAAACAGGCGTTTGATCAAGGCAGGCACACGTATGGACTTGGAGGCCAGCCTCAGCTTTTTCCCATGGGTCCGCGCTTTGCCGGCCAGTTCCCTGGCATTGGCATCAAAGGTTTCAAGGTCGACGACCATAAATGGCGGAGAGAGGTTTTTTGTGGCCTCCTTCAGGTCATCATAGTCGCTCAGGATACCCACTATTTACGCCCCTGTTTACCCACTTTATTTGAATAGGATTCAAGTTTGGTTCCGGCAAGCGCAAATTTGATAAACCCGCCGATACCGCCCTTGAACAGCCCTTCTGTCATTTCTGAGAAGAGTTGATACTTGGTTTTGGTATAAGGATACCAGTTGGCTTCGATATTATTTTTGTTGGCATCGATCAGTATGGCTTTTGTATTGCTAAAGGCATGTAAGCCCCAGACACCTTTATAGCGACCTATCCCGCTATCTTTAACGCCGCCGAAGGGAAGATGATGATTACCCTCGGTCAACATGACGTTATTGATGGAGACATTGCCGGTCACCAGTGCACGTGCGACACGGTCAGCTCTTTTCAGGTCGCCGGTCTAGACAGATGCCGACAATCCGAATTCTGAATCATTAGCGCGATCAACAACCTCTCCTTCATCATAAAAACGATAGAGGGGAATGATCGGTCCAAAGGTTTCCTCGGTAGCAACCAGCATGTCATTGCTTACATCTTCAAGAATGATGGGTGGAATCAACGGATCCTCACCATCCCAGTTTTCACCACTGAGGATGGCAGCACCTTTGGATTTGGCATCGTCGAATTGTTGTTTGATTATCCTGACCTGCAGGTCGCTCGTCATGGCGCCTACATCTGCATCGCCATCGGAATCCACCTTTTGAACAATAGCCCCGACCCGTTTGAGGAGAAGGGCTTTGAAATCATCGTAGATGGCATCGTGAACATAAAGTCTTTCAACGGATGTACACGACTGGCCCAGGGTTGTCAGACCACCCCAGACAGCTCCGGCGGTGGACCTTTCCAGGTCTGCATCCTCGAACACAATCATCGGGTCTTTCCCGCCCAACTCCAGTTCCACAGGAATCAGTTGTTGTGATGCCTGGGCCATGATTTTCTTTCCGGTGGCCACACTACCGGTGAAAAATATCTTATCCGGACGCTCATCAATCAGGGCGCTACCGGTATCCCCTTTGCCATAAATGACCTGGACCACATCTTTGGGGAATCCAGCCTCTTCCAGCAGGTCTTCAACAAGACCGGTCAGGGGAGTGATTTCACTTGGCTTGTAAAGTGTCGAATTACCGGCAACAAATGAAATGGTGATGGGGACAATCGCCTGGTAGAACGGGTAGTTCCAGGGGGAAATCACCAGTACGGTACCCAACGGGTCATAAAAAACACGGGATTTTTTACCCATCAATGCCAGTGGTGTTTTGACTTTTTGATCTTGTAAGCCCTTGGCCGCCTGGGCACAGAGAAAAGACAAATGATCGAGCGTGCCAAAAATCTCACTGATGAGAGCATCACTGCGGGATTTTCTGGTGTCCTGCTGGATGCGGTCGATGATGTCTTCTTTGCGGGCCAGGATAATTTCTTTCAGGGCCACTATATATTTTAAGCGCTGCTTGACGCTTAACCCTGCCAATTGCTTCTGGCCCTGTTTTGCACGCGAATAAATTTGCGTGATTTCTTCAGAATCCGGGTTTTTAATAGACATAACATTGTTTTCAGGCATGGCTAAAGCACCTTCATCATGGCGGACGATTTGAGTATCGTATTTAATATTCTTCATAATCTCTTTTCCAACACCATCTTCATTTCCGATATTGGAATAATAGAGAGTAAAAAACACCCCTCGAATACCGATATATATTTGGCGTAGGGGAGCCCCTAAGACGTTCGGGAACTTTGCATTGGCCTTGGCCATGGCCATTATCAAAGATATGGCCGGTTTGGGAAGAACGGCAAAAAGACCAAACAACAACATCAAGCCGTCCCGGTCGTCCTCGACCATATAATCCAGCATGCGGTCAATATGCCTGATTAATCCCGTTTCAGAGAAACATGGAAAGTCCTTGCCATCACCCGGGATGATAACGTCACCGCAGCGTTTGGCACCTTTAAGTTGTGTCTTACCCAGCCACTTGGAAACCATGACGGGGTGAGTGTTAAAGGAACGTGGTTGTGCTTGTGTAGTCATCTTAGAGAGACCTCAATATTTTCTCACCGGCCATCTTGTTCAGGGCCATGATGGTCAAAGAAGGATTTATTCCCGGGGCATTGGGGAAAATACTCGAATCCGCGCAAAAGATATTATTACGCCCGTGTAAGCGAAACTCCGGGTTAACGACAGATCGGGAAGGGTCGGAACCTATCCCCAGGCCACCCATCAGGTGCAGGCCAATGGTAATTTCCCCGGTTACAATTTCCCGGGCACCGGTGCTATTAAAGATATTGTGAATGGCATTGAAACCTTTTTCCTGTGTGTTTCTATCTTCAGGG
>QMMS01000504.1 GCA_003647375.1 Deltaproteobacteria bacterium | reverse complement strand
TTGCACGTTTCCAGGAGGTACTCGGCGATGACGACCAACTCAATGTAGAGAAAATCTGCCACAGTCTCTTCCGGATCAGCGCGTGACACATAAGGTAAAAACATATCAAAATACGTTGAAATCGTAACAAGGATAACACCATGGGTTTGACACCTCAGCTTAAACTTGGATTGAATTCCAGGTTGACCGGCAAGGCACTTGATGAGAGTCGGACACTTCTGGCCAACGCATATGAATCCTGGTTGGAACATATACAGCCGGTATCCGCCCCGCTTGCGTTGATTTCGCAAATCCAGCGTTCCGGGGGATCCATGTTGAGCCAGCTTTTCGATGGCCATCCTCAATTACATGCCCATCCGCATGAATTGAAGTTCGGGTATCCTAAAAAACATATCTGGCCCCCCATTGATCTTGACAACCGCCCGGATCGATGGTTTGAAATTCTCTTCGAAGATATCGTGGTACGGCATTTTCGCTACGGATATAAAAAAATGGCAAAGTACGAGGATACCTTCCTTTTTATCTTTCTGCCTTACTTGCAGAAAAAGCTTTTCCTAGAATATTTAGAATCCATAGATAAAATAAACCAAAGAGACGTGTTTGACGCGTACATGACTTCCTATTTCGGCGCCTGGGTAAACAGTCAGAATCGTCTTGGAGACAAGAAATTCATTACTGCTTTCACTCCCAGGCTTGCAATTATGGAAACGAACATGGCGTCATTTTTCAAGATATACCCTGATGGTCGATTGATCTCTGTGGTGCGCAACTCTAAAAACTGGTTTCCTTCTGCCAAGCGCCACCAGTTGGATAAGTATGGCGACATCACAAAAGCACTGGACCAATGGAATGAAAGTACGCGCAGTATGGTTCGCAACAAAAAAGACTATGGCGATCGCGTTTGTATTATCACCTTCGATGATCTGGTACAACGCACCGAGCCGGTGATGCGCTACCTATCTGATTTTCTAAACATCCGATTTAATGACATATTATTGACGCCGACATTCAATAAAATACCCATAAAACCGAATACGAGTTTCAAGCTTGAAAAACCCGGCATCATGATCAGTGCGCTTGAAAGATACAAAACCTTAAGCCGGGAAGAACTGGACACCATCGAGACCATGACAGGTGACACATATTCGCAGGTCCTGCGGTCGGTTACGTCAATTCCGTGAACACCCCATCGCGTTGCCATGGTTAGTCTATTGCAAGGGTTTTGTGAGGGTTACGAATGTGTATTTATTTTTTGTAAGGCATTTTAATGACATAGACCACATAACGCCCGTGGTCTGGAAACTGCAAAAAGACAACTACCAGGTTGCTGTTTTCTGCATGAACCTGCAATATGATATCCAACAGGATTATCGTCTCCGGTTTTTAAAAGATCAGGGTGTGATCGTCGATTATCTGTACGATGCATTTTATGAAAAACGGGACCCGTTCCATCAATGCCTTTATACGCTCATTCGCGCGAGCTACAAGGCCCAGCGGAAACTGGTACACGATCATCATGGTCCAGCAAGGACACTGCCAACGCAACTGGGCCGACTGGTCGGTTTTGCAGGAACCGGATTTTATAAAATTGCCCGCATGATTTACTATGGCCGCCGGTGGGCACGTTCGGTTTTAGAGCGCACCAATGCTCAAACCGTCTGCTTTGATTACATCATGCCAAAAGCATACAGTGTCGATGCTTTTTTAAAGGCCGCCAGGCAGATGTCCATACCCGTCCTGGCCCTGCCACATGGTGTTCAGTTGTATACCAATGAAATTACAAAACCAAAATCGACGGAGACAAGAAGGTTTGCCAAATTTAACCGTTTCGACTACATTATCGCATCCGATAAATTACGCAAAGATATTTTAGTCAAAGCCGGCGTTGCTGAGAACAAAATCGCCGTGCTCGGAAGCGCCCGATACTGCCGCTCCTGGCTGGAGAAAAACAATGAAATTGTTCCAAAGACAGCAGCGAAGTTCAGCGGGAGTTCAGAAAAATTAAGAGTCGTTCTAATGCCTTCCAAACCGCAATGCCGGCTTGATCTTGAGCGGATGTTTGTCTCCTGTCAACTGATCGCTGAACTTGATGGAATTCAAGCCATGATCAAACCCCATACCCGGACGAACACGATACACCAATTCGGTAATTACCCGCTGCCTGATGTATCCCATGTGCTTACAGCGGATTTGTGTGGGTGGGCCGATGTTCTTCTGGTTGTCGGTTCCAGCGTCATAACCGAGGCACTCATGCGCGGCAAGCCTGTTCTTTACCTTAAATACCTACATGACAATACAACCTTTTTTGAAGAATTGGGTGCCTGCTGGATAATACACAATGAGCTGGAGCTGAAGAATGCTTTGGTATCCTTGCAAGCCCGAAAGGCCGATGTGCCGTATAGTCAAAAAAGTGTCACGGACTTCCTTTCGGAAATAGTCTATGGGGGTGACAGCAACAGGGATGTGCTGGACGCCTATGAAGAGTTTATTGTGAATTGTACCTTGAAAAAGCAGTCTACCTCTGCATAGCAAAGGAACACATTATATGATTTACCAGTTTATCAAAAAATTGGATGCCAAAAATAAGATAGGCAAAAGGATTATAAGTCGCCTTATTACGGAGGAAAAAAGGATAAAGCTGGAACGATACCTGAAAGATGGACCCAGAAGAAAAATGATCAGGCAGGTCAGCGATGCCGGGACATCTCACCTGGAGGATATTCTTCAGATTTGCTTACAACACATATCTCCGGTGACTGCGCCCCTATCGCTGGTTTCTCAAATTTCATGCTCGGGGGGATTGCTGCTTGGCCGCCTTCTGGACGGACATTCCAAACTACATGCTTATCCCCATGCTTTTTCGGTTGACGCCCCCGACAAGAGTTCCTGGCCCACAATTGATATCAAGGGCAAGCCGGAAGAATGGTTGAACATCTTCTCCAAATCAATACCCGCTACCGGTATCCGGGAAGGTTTCAAGCAAGGCGAAGAAGACAATGCACGATTTCCCTTCATATATCTACCAATTCTTGAAAGACAACTTTTCATCAAATACTTGGAATCCGTCCAGCCGCTAAACATGCGCCAGATATTTGATGCCCATATGACCGCCTGCTTCGGAGCCTGGCTCAATTATCAAAACCACGGACTTGACAAGAAATTTGTAACAGCTTACGCACCAGGATTGACCCTGCAGAACCAGGACTTAAATAACTTCTTTGAAATATATCCTGACGGCCGACTGATTTCTATCATCAGGGATCCTGTGCACTGGTTTGCTTCCGTTTCCAGACGCGAACCGCAGATCTACGGAGATATCGAGTCAGCACTCGGCCACTGGAAGAAAAGTGTCCGAGGAATAATGGAAGCCCGGGAAAAGTTTGGTGATCGCGTCTGCATCATTCAATTCGAGAGTCTGATAGACCGTACGGAATCCGT
>QMMS01000503.1 GCA_003647375.1 Deltaproteobacteria bacterium | reverse complement strand
TAAGACGACAAGAATCATCCTTAAACATGGGATCCGCATCAAAATTACTCATCCCATTCCACGGCCCGTCAATTTTGTTAGTATCAATATCTGAATTATAGACAAATAAAGTATCATTACTCCAGTTGCAGATATCCTGTCCCACTCCCGGCGGTGCTAAATTTTCCCAGAAGATACAGTTCATTGTTACAGGCGAGGAACCAATAAAGTCTGAGAAGTAACTTACAGCACCTCCTCCGTAGACTGCCGAGTTGTTGTAAAATGTATTATTAATAATCTCAGGCCGATAATTCCCCCCTTCGTGGTAAATACATATAGCCCCGCCAGAGTAGTATCCATCATTACCAAAAAAAATGTTGTTAGTAAGTCTTAGGTTATAACAATTTTTTTCATAAAACCCACCCCCATTATTGGAACTGTTATTAAGAAATTGATTTCTATCAACCTCTACAGGATAATCGTATGCATCGTCAATGTTAAATCCTCCACCGTATCCTATAGATGTTTGCAATCCAACATTATTTGAAAATACATTCTGAGAAACAGTAACCGGGCCAAGTGGATGCCCACAAAACACCCCGGCACCCCCGGTAATGTCTACATTATAGGTGACTATATTTCCGGTCATCTTTAGGAAATGCGTATTCCATGAATAAAATCCCCCTCCATAACTTCCACTTCCATCAAGTGAATTACCACGGATGATATTGTTCTGCATAATGACATTACTATTTCTGCAATAAACACCTCCTCCTCTAGTCAATGCATTTGATGATGCTGTATTATCAATAATCTTATTATCAATAATTTTTACACCACTAGAATAACATATTATTCCTCCGCCACCTCGGCCGGCATCAGGTAAAAGAGTGCCAGCACCTCCGGTTATTGTAAAACCACATATCACTGATGTGGTATCCTCACCAGAATTAAATGTTACAACCGATGCGGAATCCGGGTTAGACGGCTGGCTACCATTTATTACCGTATAAAAAATATCGTTGGTGTCGCCACTCATTATGTAATTGCTGGCCACAGTTATAGCCTTTCCCTTGAAATTGATATTTTCGTAATAAGTTCCGGGAGCTACCAGCACCGTATCACCTGAAGAAGCTGCTGAAATACCTTCCTGGATAGATTCAAAATCCCCGGGCACATTTATTACCTGTCCTATTGTTATAGAACTCATGGTAATTGTAATTAAAATAAAGTAAATTTTTGTTTTCATAGTTACCTCCTGTAAATTAAATTGATATCGAATGTTTCAATACAAATTTATGTCTCAGAGGAGGGTTAATGCCACCACCTATGTTCCATTATCATACAACTATGTTCCAAAAAAAGGGGAAAAACCAGGAAATGTTGAAAAAAGAAGTTAATGCCTGATAAAGTGGATTACAGATTTATTAATTATAGTCAGATGGATTGACACCAAATTCATCCTTGAAACATTTCGAGAAATAAGATGGGTTGCTAAAACCAAACTGAAGGGCTATTTCAGTTACATTACCAGCTTTGCTTTTTAATAATTCGGCAGCCTTTTTTAATTTGATGGACCTGATGAATACACTTGCCGATTGACCCAGGAGGGAAGAAAGTTTTCGGTGCAATTGGGTTTTACTCATGGCAATTTCATTTCTGAAGTTTTCGGCAGTAAACTCTTCGTCTTCCATGTGCTTACTAACAATCTCAAACGCTTTATTAAGGAATTTTTGATCAGTGGAATTGAGTCCACTCACAGGGAGGTTTAGAACCTGAGCTAAACCTAATTGTTTTGCATTTTGCTTAAACTTTTCCTGCAGTTTTTTTCTTTGGAGGATCAGGTTTTTTACTCTTACAATTAATTCCTGTTGATCAAATGGTTTAGTAAGGAAATCATCAGCACCGGTTTCCAGGCCTTCCAAACGGTCTTCCATTGATGCTTTGGCAGTTAGCAATATTACAGGGATATGGCTGGTACGTTCATCCGTTTTCAGTTTGCGGCAGAGTTCCATGCCATCCATCTTCGGCATCATCACATCGCTGATGATCAGGTCAGGTACTTTTTCGATTGCCTTCGCATAAGCTTGTTCGCCATCTTCTGCTTCTGTCAGGCGGAATTCATTGGATATGTTGGATCGGATGTAATAACGCATGTCTTCGTTATCCTCAACAAGCAACAACAAGGGCTTGACATCTTCTTCGGTAAAAATTTCTTCTTCAATCCTTTCATTATTGTCTTCCGGTTCAGTGAAAACTTCAGGAAATCTTACCTGCTTAACAATGGCTAAAGGATCACCTTCATTTTCTTCCAATTCATCAACGGAAACAAAATCCTCCGGTTGAAAATGTTCTTTACCCACCGGAAGCTCCACTTTGAATTTGGTTCCTTTATTCAATTCCGATTCAACGCTGATCGTGCCATGATGCAGATCAACCAATTCCTTTGTCAGGGCCAGGCCTATCCCTGTGCCTTCCTGGTAATTGCGGTCTGTATCATCTGCCTGGTAAAAGCGGTCGAAGATGTGGGGGATCTTGTCCCCTGATATGCCTTTTCCTGTATCAGAAACTGTGATTGTTACAAAATCAGTTGCTGGTTGCTGGTTACTGGTTACTGGTTGGACTTTCCCCTTGTTTGGGAGTGCTGAAACATTTATGGAAATAGTTTCACCAGCATCAGTAAACTTAAACGCATTCGAGATCAGGTTATAGAGTATCTTTTCATACTTGTCCTTATCTAAATATGCCGGGATGTTTTCCCAGTCAGATTTGAATTCAAGTTTGATGTTCTTTTGCTTTGCCAGTGATTCAAACGACTGTGCATATCCTTTACTTAAAGAAACAATATCCTCTTCCTTTATCTTTAGTTTCATCTTCCCCGATTCAAGTTTTGAAAGGCTCAACAACTGATTGATCAGATTTTGTAAACGCCTTGCATTACGTTGAATCATGTCCAAATCCTTTTCAGGTTCTGCATCTTGAAGATATGATCTCAGATTTTCAAGTGGTCCAAGTATCAGTGTCAGGGGTGTACGGAATTCATGGGATATATTAGCGAAGAAGCGGGATTTCATTTTATCCAGCTCTTTCAGCTGATCCGATTCCACCTTTTTCAATTCCAGGTCATGTGTCAGTTTCTGCTCCTTTAGTATCATCCGGATCCTTCTTTGCCTGATAAACAAAGTCCCAACCAGGAATAATATCAATAATAGACCGACTAAACCATAAATGAATATTTTCGACCGGTTGATCCTAAGATCTTTTACTTGGTTTTCTTTAGCCAGCAAGGATATCCTGTTTGATGTTTTCTCATTCTCTGACTCTGCTTCGAGCATTGTAATCAGGTTTTTGTTGTCATTCAGGTATATTAAATTATTTGCTTGTTGCTGTAATACGTAATATTCATGGGCCTTTTTAAAATCACCAAGTTTCGCGTAGGCGTAAGATATTCTTGAATAG
>QMMS01000502.1 GCA_003647375.1 Deltaproteobacteria bacterium | reverse complement strand
CCTCTTCCAGTGCCTTGGCAGGGTCATCCATAAATTCCAGACTGGTCACCAGGCTGGCGTGGTTGAACGAATTGTCTTCAAAAGGCAGGTCTTCGGCAAAGCCGCGGTAAAGATCCACCCGGTTGCCTAAATTGCGCGTGGTGGCATCCAGCATATAGGGGGAGGCATCTATGCCCGTGACCTGGAGTCCCAGATCGATAAAAGGGGCCAGGCTGACACCGGTGCCACATCCGATATCCAGCAGGGTTTCCCCCCTGATCGGTTTCAGCATTTCGGTCATCAGCCGGTTTTCGAGCCTGGCGGTTCTTTGGTTTTGAGAATTCTTTACCCACCGTTCATAAGCCACGGCGTCATTGAAGTCGAATACATACCCCATCGTTCCTGAACCTCAAATAAAATCGTGTTCCACGATTTGATGATAGAGAATAACAGAGTGATTATCAAGCAGGAAAAAGCCTCGGAAAATAAAGAATTGACCGCCCTTGCCCATTTCGTGTAAAAATAATTTCCCCTTTACAGGTTTGCTGTGCTACCAAGCATAATAAATCTGTAAAAGGAAAATTAATCAGGAGGACAATATATTGAGAACTAAAACCACATTGTTGATTATGTATGTTTTAATATTTTCACTGGTCATATCGGCCAATGGCCTGGCCGCGACCGTAGGTGTCGAGGCCACCCGACTGAAACAGCTCACCGTTGATGAGCCACCGCTCGACGTTGAAACCTCAACAGACGGCAAGCTGATGTTCGTTCTTATTCCCGGTGAAGTGCTTATCTATTCCAATCTGGGTGACCAACCCCTCAATCGTATTCCCGTGGACACTCATTTCGATCGAATGACATTTGCCGAAAAGCTGGACCTGCTGATCTTGAGCAGCAATTCCAATAAATCGGTCGATATGGTGCGTATCGATCTGATCAGCGACGTCAGCATTGACGGATCCCCGTATAAGGGAAAAGCCGATGCATTGGTTACCATTGCCGTATTCGACGACTACCAGTGACCTTACTGCGCTCGTCTCGAGCCGCAATTCCAGCAGTTGCTGGAAAAATATCCCAATGATGTCAAGATAGTTATCAAACACTTTCCCCTGCCCAGCCACAAGTCTGCCAGGCCGGCGGCCACAGCCGCCCTGGCCGCTCACAAACAGGGCAAATTCTGGGAATTTCACGCAAAGCTTTTTGAGAATTACCGGTCGCTGAATGAAAAAAAGATTGAAGAGATCGCCATCGAGCTCAAACTGGACATGGAAAAATTCGCTGCCGACCGGAAATCGCCGGAAATAAAAGCTTTGATCGAAAGAGACATCAGGAATGGCAAGGCCATCGGTGTCCGCGGCACCCCCACCATCTTCCTCAACGGAAAGCGGGTTAAAAACCGCAGTATGCAGGGTTTTCAACAGATGATCGAAGCGGAGATTTCAAAATCCGATAAATAGCATAAACTAGAAATCAACATCGTTTATGCTTGGGGGGTTCTACGCCATCAAATAGGAGTGCCTAAAGTGTGCTAAAGTGAACTAAAGTGCCTTAAGTTGAGGAATTCTACCTTTTTTATAAAAGACAGAGCGAAGCGATTCATCAACTTTAGATCACTTCTATCTTTAGGTCACTTATAACTCTGGATTATTTCCCAGGTAAGACCGCGATTCTTTGATTTGGCCCTAAGGACGAGTTCATAGTAACTCAGAAACACTCACCAGCTCAATATCGGCATTGCGCCTGTCTCTGGCAAACCGGTTGATGGCCCGTGCAGTTGAAGAAACCGGATGGCCGATGCCAACCGCTTGCCCATTGCGCAAGGCACACTGCTTGAGCCGGGTCAGCTCCTTCAGCACGGCTGATTCCTCCCGCACGTTGTCCAGAAAAATGCGTCTGCTCAATGTAGGAATGCCGAATGATGTTGAGATGGCGTGCGCCTTTGAGTGGCTCGATGTCCAGCTGTCCACGAAAAACAGCTTTTTCTGCTTGACGATTTTCAGAGCTTTGCCGACGTCATCGCTGCTTTCCGTAAATTTTGACCCCATGTGATTGTTGACCCCCACGGCATGGGGGATATTGCGGATGTTCTCCTCCATGACCTTTGTAACCCGATCAGGGCCGTCGCCCACGTACAGGGTGCCAGGGCCGGGATCTTGAACCGTACTGTAAGGCTCCATGGGTTGGTGGAGCATAACCTCATACCCCACCCTGTTCATTTCCTCGGCCATCTCGCGGGAATATGGCAGGTGAGGCAATATGGAAAACGTCAGGGCAATGTCTATTTCCATGAATTCCCTGGCCCGGGTACGGCTCTGGCCGATATCGTCGATAATGAGGGCTATTTGAGGGCGCCGCGCCGTCCCCCACAGGGAAGCCATCCCGGCGGCCGACACCTCGCCCACTCGGCCGTAGCCGGCCAGGAAACCTCCCAGTGCCAGCCCGCACTTGCAGATAAAGCGCCTGCGGTTCATGCCTGCCTGTCTATTCTTTTCATTAGAAACAGTCATTCGCATTTAAGAACATTATTCCTAACCCAAAACCCGGGATGTAAAACACCCTCTGTGTTGATATGTGTTTTTACTGTATAAAGGGGTATTTGTCAATAGGAACACAACATATTGACAGATGTGTATCATATCAAGTAACCTATAGCTGAATTGATGGAATCCCTTGCTCAAGCTTATTATGGTAGCATTGAAGGGGGTGAATGAGAAATTAGCATACAGCTCGAAGCTCATGGCAGATAGCAGGCTATGAGCTACAGGCTGACAGCTATGACCTGTCCCAGGAAACCTTATCCGGAGAGCGACATGAAAAAATCATTTCAAATCCACCCGGTCGGATGGATACATAAAAAAGAAAGCAACATTACCATAGAAATTGAACCCCAATACACGGGCGCCCTGCTGGGGATGGAAACGTTTTCACACATCCTGGTGTTCTACTGGTTCCATGAGAACGATGATGCTGAAAACAGGAGCATCCTCCAGGTCCGGCCGCGCAAGAACCCCAAGAACCCGTTGACAGGTGTTTTTGCCACCCATGCCCCGGTGCGGCCCAACCTGATTGCCATTACGACCTGCAAAATCGAATCCATCGACGGCGCCTTCATCAGGATTGATGACATCGACGCCCGTGACGGGTCGCCGGTGGTGGATATCAAGTGCTATCTCCCTGAAAAAAAGGCCCTGGAAGACTTGAAACTGCCGGACTGGATTACTCGGGACTGAAGAAACCTACTCTGTGAATACAGGCTCCCGGGATTCACCCTATAGTTGCATAAACAACATGGCAAATAAGTAGTTACTCATTAACACCGGGTAATATCTGGATTCCCGCCTTCGCGGGAATGACGCGACCGGCTGAGTATCTGTCATTCCCGCGAAGGCGGGAATCCAGAATGATCATTAAACCGTGAGTGTCCGCGCTTATTGAGAAGTTACGCAAATAATAGGT
>QMMS01000501.1 GCA_003647375.1 Deltaproteobacteria bacterium | reverse complement strand
TTCACAAGTGCTATGTCTTGACGGCGGTGAGAGATTTGGTCGCAGTAAAGAGCGGTTTCTACAGAGCTACTTCTACCCCACGGACTACAACCAATATAAGTGGGCTATCAGGATAGGCGGCGATACTGAACTACTTAGGCGTATAGAGGACATAGTGTATAACGCGGCTTTGTACAGCATGGACTTGCCCGAATTAGTAGAGAAGGAATACCGTTTTAATATGCCATCGGACATGCTAGACAAATATAACTTACTTAAGCGAGACAGCGTTTACACGGTCTATGACGGTACAGATATAATAGCCGATAACGCGGCGGTACTTAGCAGTAAGCTAGAACAGTTCGCCTCTGGATTCTTGTACGGTGCGGGTGATCCTAGTGACCGGAAAGTTTATCACTTGCATAATTACCGTACTTTTGCGCTAGAAGAATACTTAGCATTGCGAGAGAACCAAGACGAGAACATCCTGATATTTTACAAGTTCATAGCTGAGCGCGACACCTTGATCAAGCTACTAGGCGATGATGCAGTATTACTAGAAGAGGAAGGCGCAGAGGCTCAATGGAACGCCGGTAATATAAAATACCTGCTATGCCACCCGAAGTCAGCTAGTCACGGTTTAAACCTAGCCGAGGGCGGCGCGCGGGTGCTTTACTATTCGCCTGTCTGGTCTAATGATGATTTCACGCAAGCTAACGCGCGCTTGCATAGACGCGGTCAATTGTACAAGGTAATTGTGACTAGCTTGGTTTGTGTGGATACTGTGAACGAACTTACCGTGGCGAGAATAGAAGATAAGAGAGAAGCTGAGGCGCTGTTTAAACAACACCTCAGCTAGGGTGGTTATGTCAATCTGTGTTGAGTGTCACCGCTTAACCTTGCGGCATCGGCTACGCCTACCACCCCAGAAGCAAGCGTCTTTTGGATTCTCGCTGTGTGAGTCTGGAAAGCGGTCGTTACAGTATGGCAACTCTTCTCAAGAGCTACTAGCAACATTGGATCAGGCTCATCGTCAGGCGATACAAACCTAACACCTTGAGCTTTTCCCGTCCTGCCGTTACCGAACACTACAACAAACCGTTTCGCGTCCTGCTCGTCCTGTGGGAGGCGCTTCCTAGCCGCGAACCATGCCTTGGATGTGTAGTGGTACTCTAGCTGTAACACATCTGCTGCTGCTCTACATACCTCTGAAAAATAGCAATCTAGCATGTTAGACATTTCTGAGGATAGAATATCGACTGCTACTCTGTCGGTATCACTCCCGAGAACATCAAAGATGTATCTGGCTACTATCTCTGCCTTTTTAGGTGCGGCGTCTCCACCCCTCACAATATCAACTAGCGCGGAGGCTAGACTTTCAACCGTTCTGGATTTCCGTGTAACTGGGGTCTTTCGTTCTTTCATTTTCTGTACTCCAATAAAATATACCCTGCTGTTTAAACAGGCGCAGGGCTTACCTGTATTACTTTTCTAACTTTTCTAACTTGGCTATATACCCTTGCGCGTATTCAATCAATTCTTCTAGCGACCGGATAAGGCTAGTTTTAGCCGATGATGATAGGTGCTTCTTGAACTTAATGACTTGCAGAAGCTCTTTAGCCATCGCGTATTCAGGATCTAACATCCTTCTTAACTTACCGGCTAGGGTTAAAGCGGCGGGTGATATATCTGGGCTAGTTTCTCCCTTGGGTACAATGGAAACCTTAGCTTGGAAAGCTGCCTCTTTTGCGTCCGCCGCTGATCCACCACGCTTTAGCGATTCACTCACCGCGCCGGTAATCTTTTTAACTGTAGCCTTGGCTTTCTGTGCCGCGTCCTTCTTGATCTTCTTCTCCATAGTAGGAGTTGCCGCTGTCATTGCTGTACGCGCTCCCTGCTTCACGATAGCTTTTGCCGCGCTTACTGCTTTAGTAGCCGAGTCCACTACTTGACGCGCCTTATTGCTTGTCAGGTTTCCAAGGTGCGACTCTTCAATGTGTCCTTGCTCAATTAAGCAAAGGGCGCGGATAGTATACTTAACGGTTGCAATAGGCATGGTAGAGCCTAAAAAAGCTGCTACTGTGTCGGCATTGTACGGCTTTAATCCAAAGGACGAACCGTCCTCTGGATTAGTCAAGTTGTTGTTTCCTAAACAGAAACTAGGCGCATAGCGCACTTTTCCATTGCTTTCCTTGGGTTTGGGTAGCGATATCTTACCCGCGCCGTATGCCTCAATTACAGCTCGGATAGTCTCTCGTTCCATTGCTGAGTCGTGTCCCCAATCGTCAAGATTCTCATGAGCCATGATCTTAATCATCTGGGCATCATCTAGATCACGAACAATGAACTCAAAAGATTCACTTTCTGGGTATATCTCTCTTAATGCCGCTAGTCTGTGGTGTCCGTATGCGATCTCTATACCTCTGCCAGATTCACGAGCGACTATGTTGCTCCAAAAATCAGTAGACTTGATCGACTTCTTTAGCTGCTCTACTTTGTCGCGGTTGATAGGGTAGCCGTCTATGTTTCTGAACGGGTTAGCTTTGACGTTCTTTAACTTTACTTGCATTTTCTAATACTCCAAGTTATCCCGCCTTAAAAAGGGCGCGGGAAAATACCCTATAAAATTATGTAACATTTGAAATAATATACTACGCTATAGGCGATTACAAATATAATATATGTAATCGCCTATACTAGCTATTAGAGGGCGTTTACACGCCTCTAACCGACTAGGTTTCTAGCTGTATCTACTAGCGCGGTTACCTGCTCTGGGCTGTTCTGTGATACCGATATCAGCACTACGATAACCGCCGCCGCTAGTAGTATCCAGAAAGCTATATAGATCAATCCCGCCGCTATAGTAACTATAACCGGTAAGAATATGATGAATGCACAAAATAATACTATGCCTAGAAATACTTCGATCATTGTCCTGCTCCCGTATCAATTGAATAGGTCATTAGATGATCGGCGTATACCTCGCCGTAGAATGCGCGTAAGCCGTCAAGTAGATCCTGTACCTTACCTTGTCTATAGTTATAGGTTGCTATTCGCTCAGCGCGCTTATAGACGGTTATAGTGACTCTCTTTGTGTGTTGTTTATTACTCATTGTCTCGATCCTTATATGATTACGTTAGTTTGTTTTTTAATCTGTTCTAGTGTCCACTCAGTCGCTTTTAGTGGGGTGTTATATACCTGCATAGCTGAATAGGGTAATTTCGCTATCTGTTCACGTGGGACGCTACAATAGCTATTTAATAGTCCTGAATCTGGGGTATCAGTTGAACTACCCATTTCAGGACTGTTTGTCACGGCGGCGCGTACCGCGAAACCTAGCCCGCGTAAAGTACAAGGGCGGGCAAACATATTGATCATAGTAATTTCGTCTAATGGCTCACCTGCATTTTTCACTACCACTGTTTGATTAATTGAACCTTGACCTCCGCCTATACTAGCGTA
>QMMS01000500.1 GCA_003647375.1 Deltaproteobacteria bacterium | reverse complement strand
TCGATATTGAGAATACGCGCATGGGCCACCGGGCTTCTCAGAAGCTTGCCATGGAGCATGCCCGGCAATTTGATGTCATCGGTATAAACTGCAGTGCCGGTGGCTTTTTCACGCCCATCGGTGCGCGGAATATCTTTGCCAATTACTGTGTACTCTTTACTCATGGGGAATCCTCGAGTGTCTTGTTCATTGAGTTTGTTGGGTTTATTGCGTTTCTTGAGTTCGATGTGGTCACTGGATTTGTTGAGTTCTTTGAAATAAGGTAACTATTCAGCCGCCGATCTACGCTGATCATCACTGATATTTTTTCTTTTATTATCATATACAAATCTTTTAATTTCCGGTTTTCTGCCGAAATTTAATAATAAGCCAACTTCAATATTTGTTGCCAGGCTCATTATAAACTTCATAAAAACTTCTAAGTATAATATCTGTAATTTCTTTGTGTTTAAACATAGCTGCGTTCATCTGTGTGAATCTGTGGCTGAATAGTTACGAAATAAGATTCTATAGCTATCTTGTTTGTCATTTATGCATTAAGCTGATAGCAACACAATAAACTCAACGAACACAAGGAACCCAAAGAACTGAAGGTTTCTCGAAACCTTATTTGTTTGTCCTCGCCAATTGGTACGCCTCCAGAATGGCTCGTTTTACCAAAACCGCCACCATCTTGGAACGGTAGTCTTCATTGGCTCGAACATCCGAGATGGGTTTGGATTCTTTTGAAGCCTGCAGGCCGGCCTGTTCCGCTATCGCTTTGGTAACTTTTCGGCTGATCAGTTTTTTTTCAGTCTTGGGCATTCGCAAGGGTGTGGGGCCGCATGCGCCGATAAAGATTCTAGCATTGTCGACCCGGGAACCTTTAAGCATCAAAGAGACACCTGTGCTGGCAGCAGAACAATCGATACGTCCTCTTGCGGACAGATGAAGGTACGTAGCCCCTGAACCGGAAGGTGGTGTCGCCACAAAAACGGATGTAACGATTTCTGCCGGCTGAAGGGCTGTGGAACCGGGCCCAGTGAAAAAATCTTCCAGGGGAAGAACTCTGCTGCCCTGGGGGCCTATGATACTCAATTCAGCGTTCATTGCCAAAAGTGTGGGGGCATTATCAGCCGCAGGGGATGCATTGCAGAGATTTCCTACAACGGTGCCCATATTTCTGATTTGAACATTTGCTGTATTCCCGGCAGCTTTTGCAACAGCAGGGTATATTTTAAGAATAGTCCGATGCCTGGCGACATCCCCTAATAATGCAGTGGCACCGATCGTAAGACCTTTTTTCCGGTTAAATGAAATGCGATTCAATCCGCTGATATTTTTTAAACTGACAATTGTTTGGGGATGGATGATCTGGTGACGTCGTTTGATCAGCAGATCGGTTCCCCCGGCCATGATAAAGGTATTCCCTTCCTTTTCTTTCAGCAGGGCGACAGCCTCATCTAAGCGCTCCGGTGAAAATAATTCGAACCTGGAAAAGGTCATTTCTATTTCCTTCTTTTGCGACGTTGGGGTTTTGGCTTCATTTTATCAGCAGAGTCCGCAATGGCCTCCACGATTTTGGTGTATCCGGTACAGCGACACAAATTGCCCGAAAGGGATTCCCTGATCTCTATTTCGCTTGGACGCGGATTATGAGAGAGCAGATTGTAAGCGGACAGTTCCATTCCGGGTGTGCAAAACCCGCACTGGATGGCGCCTTTTTCAACAAACGATTCCTGGATGGGATGTAATTTTTCACCGGATGGGGCCAATCCTTCGATGGTCATAATCTCCTTCCGGTCCATTTCTACGGCCAGTGTGAGACAGGAGCTGATGGAGCGCCCGTCTACAATCACCGTACAGGCACCGCAATCTCCGGAGCCGCATCCGAGTTTCGTGCCGGTAAGATTTAAGTCTTCTCGTAGAACCTCGTTCAAGGTACGCCAGGGATCAATGGCCAGGGAATAGGCGTCACCGTTGACCTTCAATGTGATTTCATGTTTCATGTGTGTTTACTCCCAAGAAAAAGTGTTTGTTGGGCTCATTGGGTTTATTGAGTTCGTTGGGTTGCTGAAAGCTATCAGTTTACGGGAGGCAACACAATAAACACAACAAACCCAAATAACTCAATGAACCCAACGAACCATGGTAGCTTTAATATAGCTTCATCATAGCTGCTTTATCGAATACTATTTTTTAAAAACGAATGCAAATAAAATCGTTGCACGTTTTTATCATATGCGACGTTGTCGCTTTTTTACGTACCTACCATTATCATGTTCCACAATCCCCTTGCGCATCAATCGCCCCAGGTGTTTGCTCATCAAGGCTTTTTCGGCAAAAGTATAGAAGGAGAGGGGTTCTCTTGGTTTCCGATAAACGATCCACGTGTTGACAATATCCTGAATGGTACAAGGCCTGTCCAGGAGGGCCAGGAGTTTTGCATCACGCTCATGGATAACATTCAGATAGTTCTGCCACAATAGTCCGGGCGGATTTTCGAAAACACCTTGTTCGTGTGACGTCAACCAGGTGGATGCCGGTATCTGCTGCAATATTTTGACGGATGATATGGTTTGTTCAATACTCGATTCCACATCACCGTACCAGGGCCCGAAGGGGGACAGGTCATAATCTGCCATGAATAAAATACCGTGATCAGGAAAATGCAAGGCAACGCTTCCGGGTGTATGGCCGGGTGCGGCCAGAAGTTCTACATTGATGGACCCAAAGGAGACTGATGACCCGACCGGAAGAAAATCATGCGGTTTCCTGGGATGAAAATGGAAAACGTCGGTTGCCAAAGATCGCCATTCATCACGTCCATCCAGTTCAATGCCATAGGCATCGAGAAATCTCTCTATGCCGGAAAGGGGTGCGGCGTCTTCTTTGGATATCATCAATGGTAATTCATCAAAAAGATCAAGATGCATGAAGTGATCTTCATGCCAGTGGCTCAGCCATATGGTATTTACCCCGGGATCTTTCTTAAGTTCCATCAGCCGTTTGCGGTTGGATGAAGGGTCGATAAGAATGCCGGGGCCCTCGATATAGATGGAATGGCAGAAGGGGTATCTACCCTTGCTGTCCCCGGGAATAAACCAGATTGGACCGAAGTGTTGTTCTTTCATAATTAAATTAATCCAAATAGTTAAAATATAATAGTTAAAGATGTTATTTAATTAAATTATAGCTGAAAAAAGGCTATGATGCTGGGAAGCTGTAGCTCGTTAACAGCTGAAAGCATTCTTCAGTTTCCAAGCTTCATGGCCTTCCAGTCTCAGCCCCCTCGAACCCTGGACTCCTTGGACCCTTCTCTGTAACGTAGCGCAGGTCTTTAGACCTGCAAAAAGGTCTACAAGCAGAACTGAAGCTCTGCGCTACATCATTAAGTTAGCGGCATTGGGTATAGGCTGTTAGGTGCTTTAAGCTGTAAGCTCTTTGCTCACCCTCCAACCCTC